>CALCNZ010000199.1 GCA_937897625.1 uncultured Flavobacteriales bacterium | reverse complement strand
AATGTTCATTGTGATGGTGAACCCATTCGTGAATAGACTGAAAAGAAGTAATGCCCACGAATAACGTGAGCATGAACACAAAGAAGCAATGCTTAACAATTCCTTTCACAGCGCAAATATAGCCACTTCACCACGAACCTCCAGCTCCACCGCCGCCGAAGCCGCCGCCGCCGAACCCACCAAAACCACCTCCTCCAGAACTTCCTCCACCGTATCCTCCGAAGCCTCCACTTCCTCCACGGAAAGAATTGTAATATCCCGAGTGACGCGTATTCATAGAGGCAAGTAACGCCCATGCCGCCCAAAAGCCAAGATTGTTTGATCGGGCATATTGACGCGTACTTTTCACTTTAAACAAGAAGAAAACGCCTGCAATAACGAGGAAGAAAACAACAGCACCAAGGATCCCTCCTTTGTTGCTTTTCTTTTCAGGTGAATAAGCGCTGGCCGGGTACTTTCCGCGTGATAAATCGGATAGCACCTGAACACTCTTTGCAATTCCTTCGAAATATTTTTGCTGCTTCGCTAAAGGAATAAATTCATTTTCAACAATGGTGTATGAAACCGCATCTGGAATGGTACCGTGCAGCCCCCTTCCAACAGCAATAAACGCTTCTCCCTTCGATGAAGGCTGCTTCGGTTTAATAAGGAATACGATTCCGTTATCTTCTTTGGCTTGACCAACGCCCCAACTCTCTCCAAGCTTCGTTGCGAAAGCATAAGGCTCGAAGCCGCATAAATCTTCAACAATCACCACAACAATTTGTGTCCCCGTAGTTCGCGCTAAATTCTGAAGACTGTCTTCCAATAACTGCACTTCGTTGGCTGCAAGCATTCCTGCGCCATCGTATACCAAACGACGATCGTCTTTTGCTGGAAAGCAATCTTGAGCACTCGCCTGCGCGCCGAAGACGAACAAAGCAGCTACGAATAATAATTTAACGGCTGACTTTATTGCTGATCTCATTGATGTCGTTTGCTTGATAAGGGAAAGGTGTTTTTAAAGTTGAAGCAATCGCAAGAAAACAGTTGCCTATTCCTTTGGCGTATTGATTCTCTTTAAAATCGTTGATTAAAGTTGAAAGCGTTTCCGAAAGAAATTGTTCCGACAAATGCGCTTTGGCTCCAGCGTCTGCAAGAATCGAAACCTTTCGGTCGTTCACACTCACATACAAGAGAACAGCATTGCGCCTCTCGGTCTTGTGCAATTGCAATTCAGAAAAAACGAAAGCTGCTCGATCCAGCACATTCTCTTTGCACACTTCTTCAATGTGCAATTTGAATTCTGCTGAAGTGAGCAGCTCTGCTTCTTCAATGGCTTTCTCTACCTGAATAGAGAATTGTTCCTCGAAGAAAAATTCCATTATTCGAAACTAACCTTAGGTGCGTTTTCACTGCCTGCGTCTGCTTCAAACATCTTACGAACTTTAAATTCATCATCGTCGTCGCCAACCAATCCAAGTGCTTTGTGCTTCCAGAAACCTCTCACATAACTGTTGAATTCTTTCACCGCTTCGTTGTATAAATCACGCTCAGTCTTCACTTGATTTTCTGTTCCTTCCAATTGTGCTTGAAGCATTCCAAAATTTTCCGTGCTACGGATTTCTGGATATTTCTCGAACACGACTTGAATATTGCGATTGATTATGCTTCCTTGTTGCTGAATTTCTTCAGGTGTCGTCGCATTTTTTATTCCTGCACGCGCATTGGTTACTTCAGTTAAAATCTTCTCTTCGTTAGCGGCAGCGCCTTTGACAGTTGCTATCAATTGCGGAACCAAGTCGGCGCGACGCTGATAAGCCGTTTGCACATTCGCCCATTTCTCGTTAACCGTTTCTTGTTTTTCTACGGCACCGCTGTATACGCTCGTTCCGTAAAAATAGAAAATACCATATCCTAAAACTATTGCCCCCACTACTGCGAGAAGTGCAATTAACACTTTGTTTGATTTCATTTTTATTTATTGTTGAACGAAGTTGTTCTTTTTTTTCTTCTTAAACAAATTATTTATTTAACGCTTCGAAATTAGCTTGAATGAACTTGGTCAATTCAGCCCCTTTCAAAATTCCTTTTGAAAGCATGGCAAGCTGAACAGCCTGTTGCACAAGACCTTTACCCGCTTCTTTATCGGCATTAATCTTTTGCATTAACGGGTGGTTTGAATTCACCACAATGGTGTATGTATCTGGAAGTTCTCCGTAAAAGTTCATTCCACCGCCACCCAAAGCGCTTTGCTCTTTCATTCGACGCATAAATTCGTTTTGTGTAATGGTAACAGGCGCCTCGGTTGAAGACATGTTTTCAAAGCTTACGTTGAAAGACTTCGTGTCTAGGTTCTCTTCGAACAAAGGCTTCAGAGCCGTCTTCTCTTCTTCTGTGAGAAGCGAAGCGGAGTTCTCTTCTTTCTCAATTAATTTGTCCAACACATCGCTGTCTACACGCTTAAACTTCAACGATTGATCCTTCGACTCCAATTGAGAAATCAAGTGTGGTGTCAGTGGCGAGTTCATTTCAATCACAACATATCCGCGATCTTTCGCTGAAGCTATAAATGAATCTTGCGCCTGAATGTCGTTGCTGTACAACACAACGGTGTTGCCACTTTTATCTTTTTGAAGGACGTCTACTTTCGACTTCAATTCTTCCAAATTGAAATATTCGTTTTCGGTTGTTTTGAATAGATTGAAGTTCACCGCCTTTTCGTTGAACTTCTCTTCCGATAACATTCCGTAATGAATGAACACCGAGATGTCGTCCCACTTCGATTCGAAATCTTTGCGATCTCCGTTGAACATGCTGTTCAATTTGTCTGCGACTTTCTTCGTAATGTGAGCTGAAATTTTCTTCACGTTTCCGTCTTCTTGCAAATAGCTGCGCGACACGTTTAACGGGATGTCCGGAGAATCGATCACACCGTGAAGCAACGTAAGGAAATCGGGAAGTATGTTTTTCACTTCATCGGTGATGAAGACTTGGTTGCTATACAACTGAACTTTGTTTCGGTTGTTCTCCATGTTCGCCTTCAACTTCGGGAAGAATAAAATTCCAGTTAAGTTGAAAGGATAATCTACGTTCACATGAATGTGGAACAATGGATCTTCGAATGAATATGGATACAATTCACGATAGAATTTATCGTAATCTTCTTGTTGAAGATCGGCGGGTTTCTTCGTCCAAAGCGGAGTAGTTGAATTGATGATATTGTCAACGGTTGTTTCAACACGCTTTGCATTTCCTTTATCATCCTGTTCGCCACTTGGGTCATCGATGTATTCTGTTTTCGTTCCGAAAACAATTTCAACTGGCATGAAGCGGCAATACTTATTCAAGATACCTTCTAAGCGAGACTTTTCAGAAAACTCGATCGAGTCGTCTGCGATATGCAAAACGATATCGGTACCGAACGTTTCTTTCTCAACAGTTTCCATGGTGAAGTTCGGCGACCCGTCGCACACCCATTTCACAGCAGGAGCATCTTTGCGAGACTTCGAAATGATTTCTACCTCTTTCGCTACCATAAAGGCAGAATAGAATCCCAATCCGAAGTGCCCAATGATTTGCGCGTCTTTGTATTTGCTTACAAATTCTTCAGCACCGCTGAATGCAATTTGATTGATGTATTTGTCTACTTCTTCTTCCGACATACCCACTCCGTTGTCGCGAATGGTAAGGGTCTTGTCTGCTTCATTCAAGATTACTTCAACACGATAGTTC
>CALCNZ010000198.1 GCA_937897625.1 uncultured Flavobacteriales bacterium | reverse complement strand
ATTTAGTGAAGGATATTAAAGACTTGATCGATCGAAATCTACCTACAGAGAAACTTTCAATTGCTTTTGAATTCGATCATCTAAAGGCTGTTTCTTCTGCCGACAATTGCATGAGTGATTTAAAAAGAAAAATGCTTGTGGAATGAAATTATTATCCGAGTTCTACTCGTTTATAAGCAACATTGGACCCGAGAAGTTTTTTCGCTATTTCTATTTCTTTGTCATTTTTGAATTCTTTCGATTCTTCGTTCTAGAAATCTTGGTGTTGTTGTATTGGGTTGGAGCGAAGCGCGCCCGCCGAAGCGGAATGCGTGAAGCGCATTTGGAGTTAATGTCGAGACGACCTTTGGTATCTGTGATCATTCCTGGAAAGAATGAAGGAAAGCATCTCTTCAAATTAATTGATTCACTCCGAAAGCAGACTTACACGAATCTTCAAATAATTGTTGTAGACGACGGAAGCGACGACGAAACGCCAATAATTGGCAGAAATTTAGAGCGAAGAGGTTACATTGATTTATTTTTAAGGAACGACGTTAGAGGTGGAAAAGCTTCTGCGGCGAATCTAGCTATTCGCTATTCGCGCGGAGAATTCATTGTAGCCTTAGATGCCGATTGCAATTACTTGCCAGACGCTATAGAGCGCATTCTTGTTCCGTTTTATTACGACAAAGACATTGGTGGAGTAGGTGGAAGTGTTCAAGTGTATAACTATGATTATTCGGTTGTAACCGCTCTTCAAGCCATTGAATATTACGATACCATTTCGGTAGGTCGAATTGTAAGTAGCGAGTTGGGAATTTATCGTGTTATCAGTGGCGCATTTGGTGCGTTCCGGAAAGATGCCATTGAAAAAATTGGCGGTTGGGATGTTGGCCCTGGAATGGATGGCGACATTTCTGTGAAGTTGCGAAAGCTCGGATACAAAGTGAAGTTTGAATCCGATGCTGTATGCAGAACAAATGTGCCCAATACATTCAAAAAATTGGCGAAACAAAGACTTAGATGGGACAAATCTTTGATTCGTTTTCGACTTAGAAAACACAGCGATGTCTTCTTGCCCACGAAGACTTTTATGTGGATTAATTTCTTCTCTTTCTTGGAGAATGTCTTCTACAATGTGTTCTTGAACTTCAAGTGGTACTTCTATTTGGGAGATATGGTCATAAACTTCTTCTCTTATTTGCCTTTTATTTTTATCACGAATATCATTCTCTACGCCACCTACAACATAGTAAAGTATTTGATTTTCGGATTGTTCCGACTTAAGCGAATGGAAGCGATTATTTATTTGCTTCCTTACGCACCCATAATGGTTTTTTACTTCGGATATTTTTTAAGAATTGTCAGAACACGCGCTTACCTGCAAGAGTTCTTTTTCAAGGCCTCGTACGACGACAACTGGAACCCCGCGAAAAGTTCTCGCGCTGCAAAAGCTTTGGGTATTTAATCTTATTGGTTCAACGAGGGGTAGCGATCCAACAGGTCGTCGCGCTTTTTCTTCGAGGCCAACATGGACCAAGAGAATTTCTTTTTCCCGTCTTCAAATCGTCTGTTCTCGTCTTTCACCGCAGTTAGAATTTCTAAGAATGCAGCGTCGGAACTGATAACCGTGAGTATGTTCAACTTGTATTCAAACATGTACCACGTAGCGCCGTCAATTTCCAAATACAATCTGAAAATATCTCCGCTTCTGCGTTTTTCAATTTCAATTAATCCCTTGGTGTATTTGAAGATTTGCTTCTTGCCCATACTGGCTATACCCAATGGCCCCGTTGTAGAGAAGGTCTCCAACTCTTCATTCCAAACCCATTTCAAATCGCCAAAGTAGAAGAATTGCTGAAGCTCTTCGGGTAGCCTTTTGAGTGAACCGTCTAGCGCCATGTCTGCAATAATCTTATCAGACTTTTCTGTTCCTAAGAACTCAATCAAGCTTTTTTCAAATTGAGTTTTGGTTAAATCAATTGGATCTAAATTCCCAGCGTTAAGGAATTTCTCTGTCAAGTGCTTTTGTGCGCCTTCATCGAATGGGAAGTTCAGCAAGGTAGTGCTCTGCGCATTGAGCGTTGAATCTTTCGATTGGAAATGAACCGTTCCTACTGACTTCATGGTCATCATTCCATAATCAACATTGAAGTCCATAACTCCGTCTCCAGTAAGCTCGCAGTTGGTGGTGTTCAAACCCAGCAATTGTCCGGGTAACTTCGGTTGACGAATTTTTTCCTTCGAACCAATATAATATGTTTTCTTCCCTTTGTCGTAGTACAGGAACCCTGTAGATTCAATTAATCCGTGGTCTTTCTTGTTGGGCTTCGCGCTTAAGAATCCAGGGTAAATTTTCATTGGTGGTTCGTCTTTCACAATAACGCCCACACCCAATTTCGACATGGTCATGTCGCGCAACGTGCTATCAACCGGAATATAAATTTCAAGCGGATTTATCTCCGATT
>CALCNZ010000197.1 GCA_937897625.1 uncultured Flavobacteriales bacterium | reverse complement strand
AATGTTCCGTTGTTGAAGAGCACCAAATTCTTTTGGTTCGACATGAACATGTTTATGCCGATGTTATACTGCGGATATGTTAATGCTCCAGGAAGAATTTTTGCGTCGTTTAATTTTTCAAGGAATAATTTTTTTGAAGCCTTTAACTCGTTGAACGATTCTTGAATGGTTCTGTTCTCGTAGTATTTTGTTACAAATTCAATGGTATCTCCGTCGAAGATGATTGATCCCATGGGATTGTTCTTCTGCGTAAGCATGCTTTGAATCTGATAAGGTTGTTTCTCTAAGAAGAGCTCCAAGATTGACTTTCCCGCGTAATCTGGATTGTCGAGAAGTGGCGGAGCCGATTGAATGGTTTTGTGTTGAAAATGGATGTCCAGTTTTTCTAGCGAATGACTGTTCATCATTTGACTTACGAAGTATTTTTTATTCTTGTCGAATGCCGTCTCTAACATTTTTTCTAGGGCGCCTGCTTTGTAGCATTTTAGGTAATCAATGCTATAGCGCTCGCGTCCCATTTTTTCTTGAATGAATTGTCCGGAAACCACCAGCGAATCTTCAAACTGAAGGTAAGTCTCGTTTTCCAACCCAATGCCCCAGAAATATTTTTTGATCGGGTTGTTTTTCATTCTTCTTGGAGCTTATTGATAATTTAATTTCTATTTTTTTTGTTGAAGGGGGAAGTGGAAACGACTTCTTTAGACGTGGTAATACAGAACGAAAGAAGAATATCTAGCGTGGTTCCACCAATCTCTTCTTTTTCTTGCGAAGTAGTTGTAGTTTAATTTTCCGGCTTGTGATTGAAGTGGAAATATGACTTCTCCGTTTTCGCGAAAGGCTTTTTTCTTTTCCGTTTCAGGAACAATCGGAACAATGTGCCCTGATAATCCAACGGTTTTTCTTTTCGCGCAAATGATTCCAATGCCACCTTCGTCGGTTACGCGTCTTTGTATTTCAGTAAGACTATCAATTTTCTTCCATCCAAATTCACTTCCCCATTTTCCGAACCAGTCGTGAATGGCGCTTGAATAGATGGGCATCACTGTTTTATCAAATTCAGCTTGAACGTCTTCGCCTTTTTGAAGTTTTGCAATCGACTCGTCTGTCCACCAAACTGTGGGAAGATAGACCTTTGCGAAATAACAATAGTCGAAGGAATAAACGTTACAATACGTGTCTTCCGGAGTTCGTTGATAACGAAGGCTATGTTTAACATCGAGTTTTCTGATGAGCTTATGTAGACTTCGGCGTTTCGACTCGGGCGATTTTAGATTTCTATACGGAATCGTTTCATCTTCCATCGGATGAAACTTATCGTCGTACGAATCTAGGTTTGAATTCGGGCTAGAATTGAGTATTGCTGGCTTCATTGTATTTGGTGAAGTTAGAAAGGACCTGCGAGGATTGCAAGCAGGAATTCAGGAATTTGTCCGTCAAGGGTGTAAATACAATCGAAGTAACTTGTTGAATTCCCTTTGTATTTTTTCGTTTGAGCGAAAAGGCCCAAAGCCACTACCAATAACGGTAAAAGAGATATTATCTTTTTCATTTTGATAATTTTCGAAACGAATTTCTTACAACGCAGTTCTCACAACGTAGTTCCAACAACGCAGTTCCAATTACGCAGTAGGAATAACGTAGTTCCAACAACGAAGTTCCAAAAACGCAGTTCCTCCCGATAGCTATCGGGAAACGCAGTTCCTAGTTTTCCATCAATCGCTTCGCCGCAGCAATGATGTTCTTCGCCTTCAATCCGTATTTCTCCATTAACTGATCGGGCGTTCCGCTTTCGCCGAAGCTGTCGTTCACGCCTATGAATTCCATTACAGATGGAGCTTCTTTCGCTAAGACTTGTGCAACCATACTTCCGAGACCACCGGTAATCATGTGCTCTTCGCACGTGATAACTT
>CALCNZ010000196.1 GCA_937897625.1 uncultured Flavobacteriales bacterium | reverse complement strand
TCTTTCCCTACACGACGCTCTTCCGATCTTTAGATTCAAATTTACTTCCAGTAAAAGGTTCATTAACTTTTTCCCCGAGATTTGAATTGGTTTTACAACTTGCAAGAAGTAAAAGAGCAAATCCTAAAAAGAGAGTAACCTTTTTCATAACATTATTTTTTGATTTGATTATAAAGATAATGCCACAATTCAATTGAAAATTAATAACTCCATTTTTTTGTGTAAGTGTTCCAATAACTAATTCCAAACTTGAAGGTGTATTGGGCTTTATCCAGGTTTGAATCTGAAGTCACAAGGAAAGCTCCCAAACGAAACAGCTGTTCCTTTATTCGAATTTGTTTTTGTATTCCAACAAAAATTTCTTGATGTATGAAATGCTCGCTTGGAATAGCAATTAGGGCGCTGCCTGCAATTTCATTCAACTTCAATCGGTTCAACAAAGGAATTTTATTGAAGAACATACCGTTGAAACTGTGAACATAATTCCCTCTGTAATAGGCATTCGGGGTTAAGAATACACGACTAAGCAATTGGAAAGATGCATTGGGATCTGAAAAGAAGAAGAAGTCAGACCCTCGAAAATACTTGTATTCCAAGAGACGCAGATTGGCTTTATTCACGAATGATCCTCCTTGAATTGTCCATTCGCCTGTTCCAAATCTCGGAAGTTGGTAGTCATCATGAACTTTCAATTCTATATAATCGAAATTCACTTCGCTGCCGAACATTCCAGGCACGCCTTTCCGATAGTTAAATTTGAATTCCGGGTATTTGAATCCCGTAACTACTTTCCTGTTTTTCTTGAAATAATACGTCTGACCCGGACGCCATTGAATATTTAAATTGAATTCAGATTTTGTATAACGCTTAAATTCAATAGGCTTGTTTACATCTCCAAAAAGCTGCGATGACCATGCATCTTGAACCAAATTGTTTATGGGCATTTGGTCACAAAACTCATAGGTTAAAGATGCATACAAGCCATTAATAACCTCCATTCGCTGCTCAATGCTGAACAATTTAGCACGGACATAATTGCTTCGACTAAACACCGAACTAAACGAAGAGAAGGTGTTAATCATGTCGTAATAATCTCCAAACCTAACATACGTCCGAACGAACTTTTTAGGATAATAAGTGAGTCCTATTCCACCTTTACCTCGCACATCTTTGTTCGCAAAACCATAGTCGATGTATCCATCGGTTTCCAATAGGAAATCATTCTTTTTAATATACTGACTATAATTTCCTCCGAATTTGTGACGGTAACCACCAATACCAAAAACATTGGCTTGAGCAATAAGCGGATTTATATAATAAGAGGTTCCTTTGGCTCGATTTCGCCATGCCATGCCCGAAAGAGTCACATCCCAAAAAGTTATTTTATTGAAAGCCGAATCAGTTTCTGCTTGAATCTTTGGATCGTCGAATCGCTTTTGCAAACTGTCGCATTCGTGCTTGTATTTTAATTCCAGAGGCGATAGCGGAATTAAGGCCTTACTTTGCCAATATGCGCTGTCTCTATCAAAAGCATAATCGTCATACTTAAGAACTTCACTACTTTGCATATTCAACGGTGCAGAGATATTGAATTCATACTCTTTGAATTTATAATCAACATGACAAATGCGTTGAGTTTTTCCTTCTTTAACCTTTCCGAATATAGATTTACCTGTGCTTATCCATTTATTCGGTTCCAATTGAATGAACTCTTCTTTCCAAGTGAAGTCAGAGAAAAAAGGCATCACTTGATCATCTAAATTCAATTCCAATTTTCCAACAACAAAGGTTGTGTCTTGAATCCAGAGGTATCCGTTGAACAGCGCCTCCTGCTTGAAAATGGGCATCACTGATAGTTTGTAGAATTTCTCTCCATAGAGAGTATCTATTCCAACCAAATCGTAAGTGTAGGAGAGAAGGGCTGTTGAAGCAATTGGAGAAATTATTTTTTTATCGGATAATTGGGGGAGGGTAAGCGCATTTTCCTTCAAATTGAATTCCGAATAACACGATTGGCTGGTTAATTCATAAGGATCTTGAAACCGATCTCGATCGTTTACAATGGTCTCTTCTCCATATTCAAAACTAACGGTGGCCGACATGAAATTCTCGTTTCGTTTCGGTGTGAAATCGCGAAAGCCATCTACCTTCAGCTTAATCAGATTCTCATTTGAATACAGCGTTCCTGTACCTTCTGTTACATGGTACATGGTGTTTTCAATAACAGGAGGCTGAATAATTTTATCCAAAGAATCACGCTTAAAATCAATCTTCTCCATGGAAGTTCTTCCATAAAATCCAACAGAAAAATTCTCAAGTTGTTTCGCGTAATAATCGCGTTGGTCGGAAGCCCCGCGTATCAAGCGTTTTACAAAGTCTCTTCGGTCTGCATTTACTACAAGCATGGGCATTTCATTGTTATTCACCTTTAGGGTGACGTCCATTAAAAGCAGCTTTTCTTGTCCAATATTTAACGGTTTCACAACCGTTTCAAATCCGATAAAATTAAAATTAAGATCGTATTTACCTGGCTTTAGGTTTAGCTGATATTCACCATTCTCGTTGGTGTGCGTGCCCAAGTTGGTACCAGGAATAAAAACAGCTACATGAAAGAGCGGAAGACCTTGTTCGTCTTTAACCGTTCCCTTTATGGTTGTAGCAAAACTCAAATTCCAACAAAACAAAAAGACAACGCTAAAAAGCGCTGTCTTAAAATGAATTGTTGATGTTGAAATATTCACAGAGCTATGACGAAATAAACGTCTATTGGTTACACGTTTGTTTTAAATCTTCCTTGTTGAATTGTTCTCCGAAATATGACTTCTGAATGTTTCCATTCCATAAATAGAGGATTCCGGGTGTTTCACCTTGAGGTCCCATGAGTGTGAAGAATTCGCCCATTCCAAGCACTTGATATGGGTATTTCTTTCCAGCAACTTGGAAGAACTCATCAATTTTCTCCACTTCTTCATCGCCAAAATAAATATAAACTTTCGGGAAATTCGGATCTTTCGATAATTCGGTGATAGCTTTTGCCGCTTCACGACAGTGGTCACAACCGGGGATGAAGAAACATACGATTCGTTTTCCTTCGTCAATTTTCACCTTCATTCCACTAAATACATTCAACTTTGAAAATTTAGAAACAACAGCTGCGGGACCTGGATTAACAATTTCTGTTGGGGTTACTGCAGCAGTCGTTTGCGTGTTGTCAACGGTTCCTGTTGGAGTTGTCGGAGACTCTGTTTCCCAAGGAATGTTTTCAGAGTCTACAACAATGTTCGATATTTCCTTGAACGGAGCAAATGGAAAAGCCATGAACATGAAGAGGGTAGAGAAAGACCAGATTAATAACAGGAATGAAAAGCGATTCGCGCTTTTCTTTTCTTTACTAATAGCGAATAACCATCCCAATAAACCAAGAGTTACAATGTTTTTAATGAGCGCTTCTGTCGGAGTCATCTCAATAAATTGTCCGAAACATCCGCAGTTTCCGCCTTGTCCAATAGCTATTTGGTAAGAAAGGTGAATGCAGAAAGCAACAAGCAATAAGGCCGTTGCGGGAATAACAATACGTTTGAAGAAATGATTTTGAACCAGAGCGATTCCGAGACCTAATTCAACTGCAATGATTAATCGAGCGAAATACGGGGTGGTGTGCCAATCGGCAAAACCTAAGTCTACGAGTTGTTTTTCAAAAGGAGTTAGAGGAAGCATTTTCGTAATGGCCGAAAACACGAAGAGCCCGCACAGCAAGATGCGTAATGTCCAAGAAATGTAAAGATTTCGTTTTTCCATGTGTCAAAAGTAAGAAGGTTATTGAAAAAATACCGCGACCGACTTTTCAATAAGTGTGCCGTGTATAACATTTGACCTTGGCCAAAAGTTCAAGATTGAAATCGGCTATTTTCGTTTAGTGAAGGTGGCAAAAAAAATAGGTTATCAATTACTCGTTCTTTGGGGCGTTGTGACTGTGGTGTTTTTTCTTTTTAACCTCACAGGTTCCGATCCCGTTCAAAACCTTGTTGGCGAAAATGCCAATCAAGAGGTTGTGACGAATATGCGGAACAAGTTGCGTTTAAATCACTCCCTTGGAATTCGATACCTCGAATATCTAAACAACCTTTCCCCACTAAGTATCAACAGATCGGATAGTTTCACAGAGGCTTTTTATGCGAATGAAGAGGTCTATGAAGGTTGGTCGTTTTCCTTGTCTGATAAGCGGTCATTGTGGATTAAATTTCCGAGTTTGGGAAAGTCCTTCATTTCCGAAAAATCGGTTTCGTCCATTTTCGCAGAGTCTTTTCCTGGCACATTTGTCCTTGCTTTAGGAAGTATATTGTTGAGTCTAATTATAGGAATACCTCTTGGAATATGGGCGTTTCAGAAGAAAGATTCCTGGATAGACAAGACCGTTTTATTCGTTTCAGCCATTGGAATGGCGGGGCCTTCATTCTTTGTTGCACTCATTGTTGCTTGGATAGGAGCGGTATTATTGCGTGATTATTCAGGGCTAAGCATGACTGGAAGTTGGTACAGCGTTGATGTTTGGGAAGGGAAGTACATTGACTTAAAGAATTTAATTCTTCCGATGATTACACTTATGATTCGACCTCTGGCGATTATTGTTCAGTTGACGAGAAGTAGTATGTTGGATGTTATGTCGCAAGATTTCATTCGAACAGCAAGAGCAAAAGGCCTTTCAGAACGTCGCGTTCTATACAGACATGCCTTACCCAACGCACTGAATCCGGTTGTGACAGCCGTTTCCGGATGGTTCGCTTCCTTGTTGGCTGGGGCGGTATTCGTAGAGTTTGTTTTCGGTTGGAAGGGGATCGGTCAAGAACTTTTCATGGCTATAGAAAAACAAGATCAGCCTATTGTCATGGGCGGAGTAATCTTAGTTTCAACTGTTTTTATAGTTGTGAATGTCTTGGTTGAATGGGTGTATGGAATTCTAGACCCACGCATTCGGACCTCTTCCAACTAAAGAAAAAAATCGTATTTAAAGTCGAAGCCTTTTTCACTTCCCATCGGAAATAAAAATGCTTCTGAAAGTTGAATCAGCTCTTGTTGAACGACAGCTACATTTTCACCATACACTTCCAATAAACTTCCTTCCTTGCGAAGTAAATCGTGAGATCCCAACGATGCAATCTGTATCGCCTTTCGGGGCTCTTCGAATTTCGTTTTGCCAATTGGAGCAGAGACATGAGTAAAAGGATGAATATCCTTTTCAATCAATTTGGAATCGCTCCATAGAATGACATCGGATTTCTTTTGAATTAATCCTGAAAGCCAACTTTCCAAATTACGATCTGGAAGGAATGAGGTCGCGTCAAAACGAAATCCATCTATTCCCAATTCCAGAAAATGAAACATAGCATTGAGTGAATTGTATGAATACCAAACATCTCTGTGATTGACTTGATAGACATCTGTCCAATCCGTACCAATGGGGTGGAAGGGCTTTTTATTTTCGTCCAAAGCAAAAAAGTCTTCATCGAATGCACAGTAGTGATTGATTGAAGCATGATTAAATACGACGTCTAAAATTACTTTTAGATTCAAGGCGTGTGCTGCTTCTGTGAATTGCTTAAGGTCGCTGAAATTCCCTAATTCTTCTCGAATATCAAAGGTGTTGGTCACACAATAAGGTGACCGACTCGTTTGTAAATCTACCTTGTGAATAGGCAGCAGGTATAATGCATCTGCACCGAATTTGGCTATTTTTTCTAACTGATAAATAGCAGATTGAAATGTCCCTTCTTCTGTAAAATGGGGGATGGATATTTCGTAAATTCGTTTCACCAAAGCAAAGTTAGTGCACATGCACGTTTCGCCTTTGAGAATAGGAAATGGAACGATCAAAATTTTTAAAGACAATGGGAATATTATCGGTAGGAGCAGTGCTTCCGCTCGGAGCGCTTGAAGTGTTGAGCAATGGAAAAACAACTCCGAAATTTCCTGTCTTCTTTTTCGGTCACGGTTCACCCATGAACGCTATTGAGCAAAATAAATATGTTGAAGGGTGGCGAAAATCTGTTCAGCATTTAGAAATGCCACAAGCCATTCTCTGTGTTTCTGCTCACTGGCTTACTAAAGGAACAAAAGTTACAGCCATGGAAATGCCCCGAACCATTCACGATTTTGGTGGATTTCCAGATGAATTATTCGCGGTTGAATATCCGGCAAAAGGAGATTCAGCGCTTGCGAATCATATTTCTG
>CALCNZ010000195.1 GCA_937897625.1 uncultured Flavobacteriales bacterium | reverse complement strand
AGTTAAAAGAGGAAGGAAATTATTTGAACGGTCTGAAGGAAGGAACATTCAAGGTATATAACAAACAAGGAGAATTTTGGAAATTTGAATTCTATGAATTGGGTGTGTTGAAAGAAAATTCTGAAGAAACGGAATTTGTAAAAATTGAAAAGTTTTATGATTCGAAGGGTAGAGTTACAGAACGAGGAGGAACGAAAAATGGATTGAAGCATGGAACATTTCAAACCTTAGATTCCACGGGAAACATTATTTTTTCTAGGCTTTATTTAAATGATATAAAGCAGGCAGAAGGAAAATTTGATTCATTAAACAGAGAAATTGGTGAGTGGAAATATTTCTATCCAAATGGTGCTTTGCGTTCGGTAGGAAGTTTTTCAAATGGAAAAAAAATAGGGGACTGGAAATTTTATTTTGAAAATGGAAAGTTAGAGCAATCAGGAAAGTACGAGAACAATTTAGTGGTGGGTAAGTGGGTATGGTATTTTCCGTCGGGCATAACACTGAGAGAAGAGTATTACAGAAAAGGAAAATTAGATGGACATTACATTGAAAATGATAGCTTGGGAAAAGTTGTTTTGGAGGGAGATTTTGCAGATGGATTGAAGCAGGGGAAATGGATCCGCTTCATTAACGATCACAAGGAGGAAGGTGAATATGTGGATGATGAAAGAAATGGCCTATGGATATTTACACATTCCAATGGAAATAAAATGTTTGAAGGAAAGTTTGAACTCGGTGTGGCAGTGGAAAAACACGAATATTTCTATTCGAATGGAAAACCAGAAATGAAGGGTTCATACAAAGGCGGTGAATTAGATGGCGATTGGATGTATTTCGATGAAGATGGGAATTACATTAACACCGTAACTTATGAAGGTGGAAAGCTCTTCAAAGTAGACGGTGTTAAGTTGAAACAGCGAAAATGAAATGTTTCACATGAAATTATCGACCAAGATGAATCAAGAGAATCGATATATCTGAAGGATTAACTCCACTTATTCTACTGGCTTGTCCAACTGTGGCAGGACGTATTTTAGAAAGTTTTTGTCTAGCCTCGATACTCATGGAGGTTAGTTTTAAATAATCAAACGAAGGAGAGAGTTGTATGTGATCGAGTCGAGTGAGTTTATCTGCCATATCCTTCTCTCGCTGCAGATAACCCGCATATTTTACGCTTATTTCTACTGCGGCAACAACTTCTACCTCGTTATCACCCAACGTTGAAATTTGAGCCTTTAAATCGTTATTGACAGAAATAATATCGCTTAGACCTATCTGAGGACGGCTTAGGAGGGTTATCAGCTTCATTTTTTGGTCTATGGGAGTACTTCCTTTTTCTTCGAGGAGTGGATTCATTTCCTCTGGAGAAGTAGAAGTTTTTTCAATGGCTTTCATAACAGATTTGATGTCTACTCTTTTCTTTTCAAGCAAGTTCATCCGCTCATCTGTTGCTAAGCCTATGGCGTGAGAAAGTGGTGTTAATCTTTCGTCTGCATTGTCTTGTCTAAGAAGAGTTCTGTACTCAGCACGACTGGTGAACATACGATAAGGTTCGTCTGTGCTTTTGGTGATTAAGTCGTCGATGAGAACACCGATGTATGCCTCGTCTCTTCGAAGTACGAAAGGATCTTTTTCTTGAACGTACAATCCCGCGTTGATACCAGCAACGATTCCTTGCCCAGCAGCTTCCTCGTACCCTGTGGTTCCATTAATTTGACCCGCGAAGAATAGTCCAGAAACATCCTTGCTCTCAAGAGTTGGCTTGAGTTGATCAGGTGGAAAATAGTCGTATTCGATGGCATATCCAGGACGAAACATCTTCGCTTTTTCAAATCCTGGAATAAGATTTAATGCTTTTTGTTGCACCTCTTCTGGAAGACTTGTTGAGAAGCCATTCAGATAAATTTCTACGGTCTTCCACCCCTCTGGTTCAACGAATAATTGATGGGAATCTTTATCGGCAAATCGTGTGATTTTATCTTCGATGGACGGGCAATATCTCGGACCAGTTCCTGTGATTCGTCCAGTGAACATTGGACTTTGTTCAAATCCAGTGGCAAGCACTTCGTGCACAGAACTGTTGGTGTTAGTGATCCAGCAGCACCGTTGTTTTGTTATTTTAGGTTGATGAATGAACGAGAATCGCTGAGGGTTTTCATCCCCTTCTTGTACTTCCATTTTGGAGTAATCAAGCGATCTTCCATCAATTCGAGGAGGTGTTCCTGTTTTCATTCTCCCGGCACGAAACCCTAATGAAACCAACTGTTCTGTAATGCCATGTGAAGCCTTCTCCCCTATTCTTCCTCCTCCGAATTGCTTCTCACCAATGTGAATTACACCGTTTAGAAAGGTTCCGCTGGTTATAACAACAGAATCGCAGGAAAACTGCATACCTAGAGCGGTTTTTACTCCTTTAACGCGATTATTTTCAACCACAATTTCGTTCACGGAGTCTTGCCAAAAATCAACGCCTGGTGTTTGCTCCAAGGCGTTGCGCCATTCCTCTGCAAAGAGCATGCGATCGTTTTGAGTGCGCGGACTCCACATGGCAGGACCCTTACTTAAATTAAGCATTCGATATTGAATTGCAGATAGGTCTGAGACTATCCCGCTATAACCACCTAGAGCATCTAACTCTCTGACTATTTGTCCCTTAGCTACACCACCCATGGCTGGATTACAGGACATTTGTCCAATTTTATTCATATCCATGGTTATCAATAAAACACTGTTTTTTAAGTTTGCCGCCGCTGCTGCGGCCTCATTTCCCGCGTGACCAGCACCAACTACGACCACGTTATAATGTTTATTCATAATTTTATATGTTTCACGTGAAACGTGTTTTTTATCCTTTTTTAGGAGTTTGAGTTTACCGCAAATTTAGTCAAAAAGAGTTGAATACACAAGTCTTCATTTAATGTCATTTCTTTTTTCTTTTTTGGACTTTTATCTTGAAAACCAATGAGATGAAGAATTCCATGAGCGAGAACACGAAGGAGTTCATGCTTAAATTCTGTATTGTGAAGAATAGCGTTTTCCCCGACACGTTCTACGCTGATGAAGATGTCGCCAGACACAATTTCATCTTCACAATAATCGAAGGTGATAATGTCTGTGTAGTAATCGTGCTGGAGAAAATTTCTATTCACCTCAAGAATTTTTTCGTCGTCACAAAAAACAAAGGCAAGTTCACCCACTTTTTTGCCGTGATGCGAGACGAATTCTTTAATCCAAGCCTTTAAAAGGCGTTTTGAAGGAGTTTTAGTGTTAACACCTTCGTTGTGGAATGAAATGCTATTCATGGCCACGAAAATGCCTTTGTTTTTCTGTCACAACACAAGCAATTTCGGAACTTGACGAACAAGCCGTGGTTAACAATTCAAAATCTTTGAGAAGATCTTGACTTAATTGTGCTGCACTTTTGAGGGACATTAAACGAACTATGAGAAAGATTCAATTGATTTTAGCGCTAGCAGTTGTATTAGCTGTTGGTTTTGTAGGCTGTGTTCCGCAAAGAAAATTTGCTGAAGTGAAAACAGCAAAGGACGAAGCTGATTCTGAAAACAAGGAATTACAAAAGCAATTAGACAATGTCAATGCCACAACAAAAGAGCAGGGAGCGACCATAGAGACCCTGAGAAAATCTGTAAATAAACTGAACGAAGACACCACGATTTATGGCAAAGAATATCGCCGTCTTCGTGTAATGTATGACAAGGTGAATGAATTGAACAATGAACTTTTGTCTAAAAACGAAAAACTTTACAGCAATTCTTTGGAAGAAAATAAGAAGCTTCTTCGAGACTTAGAGCGCGCGAAGGAAGCTCTTCAGGTTAAGGAAGATTCGTTGTATAAACTGGAGAAATCGGTAAAGGAAAAACAAGCGGCTTTGGCAAAAGCTCAAAAGGATTTGTTTGAAAGAGAAGTGAAGATTAAGGAGTTAGATTCTTTATTGCAAGCTCAACGCAGCGCGAGCGAATTGCTTAAGGCTAAGTTGGAAGCGGCGTTGTTGAATTATAAGAACAAGGGTATTTCGGTGCGTGAAGAAAACGGAAAGGTTTATGTCAGCATGGAAGCACAATTATTATTTCCATCAGGAAAAACTGAAATCAATCCGGATGGGAAATCTGCAATCATTCAGCTTGCTAAGATTATCGAAGATGAGAAAGATTTAAATATTATTGTTGAAGGACACACCGACACGGATAAAATAAGTTCTGGCGGATCTATTCCTAGGGACAATTGGGAGTTGAGTGTATTGCGTTCTACCGAGGTTATTAAGCTTATTACGGCAAACAGTAAAATTGACCCCGCTCAATTGTCTGCTGCAGGAAGAAGCGAGTATCACCCTTTAGATGCCAATGATAAAGCTAGAAATAGAAGGATTGAAATTATACTCGAGCCAAACTTAAAAGAGCTTTATAAAATTATAAAGTAAAAGTTTCATATGTAGGATCTGATAGGGGGCCAACGCCCCCTATTTTATTTAACAAAAAATTTGTATCGATTGATTTCTCAAGAGTTAAAGTACTATTAACCTGGTGTTGTTGAAATGTTAATTGCTCGTGAAGGGTTTGCGCATTTCTTACGCATAAGTTTGACAAAATCAAACTTTTTAATTATGAAAAAAATCTTTTTGTTTTGCGCTTCTCTAGCGCTTGTGGGCACAATGAATGCTCAGTTGACAAATAAAAAAGGAGCGCAGATTCTTCCTGAATCTGGAGATTGGGCTATTTCTGTGAAGGCAGACCCATTTATCTCATTCGCAACAAATTTGGTAACTGGAATCGCTGGTGTTGCGGATCCTGGATCTCCAGTGACATTCAACCAATATCAGGAGAATCAAACGTTGATCTTTAAAAAGTTTACCTCAAACACAACAGCTGACAGATTTATTGTAAACTTTGGACACACAAGCAACACAAGTATAAATTCTGTTTCTGAACTAGATGCTAATGGGATAATCGTTGCTAATTCTTTCGTTGATAATAAATCTCGCACTAGAACTACCCACGTTGGTTTAGGGTATGGCAAGGAATTTAGAAAGGGCGCCGGTAGATTGCAAGGATATTATGGCGCAGATGGGATGATTTATCTTGAAGGCGGTTCGACAACGAACTCTTATGGCAATGATATTGTGCGCACCCATGAATCTTCACGCTTGTTAAAATCAAAGAATGGGTTAGCCCTTGGTTTAGGAGCCCGTGGGTTTCTTGGAGCGGAGTATTTTTTCGCGCCAAAAATGTCTTTGGGAGCAGAATTTGGTTATGGATTAAGTGTATATTCTCAAGGAGCAGGCAAGAGTAAAAATGAGACTTGGACAGCAGCGAATGGTGCTGGTGAGACTAATACAGACGGCACTTCTCGCAGTATGGGATTCTCTATGGGATTTGATCAAGAAATTGATGGTAACACTCCATTTTCTCACATAGCTGGAGCCGGAATGGCAAGTTTGAAACTTAATTTATTTTTCTAAAGAGTTTTTTGGGTTTGAAAAAGGGTCTCGCGAGGGACCCTTTTTTGTTTTAAATCCGATAAGACAAAGAGGGCTTTATTCGATGCAACGGGTAAATTCTAATACGATACCACGTGAATTAGAACTACCGACATTTGGATGCTGGTACCCCATAGATAGGATATAATTCTTTTGAACGCGGTAGCCAAAGCCCAATACGGAAACACCCATTTGATTGGTGCCGCTAATTCTGTCGAAAATGACTGAGAAATTTTTAATCGGCGATTTGTATTCGAACCCAAATTGAAATCCCATGGGTATTCCATCCGGACCAAAATCTAACAAGTAACCCTTTCCAAATAATTGATGATTTCCCAGGAATAATCCTCCGGTGGCGGTAAGTGTTTCGTTTTTAAAACGTGTATTGGAAAATAGATACCACATCTGACCATGCCACGCTACAGTTTTATCAAGATCTAGTCCCGCCTGACCACCAAGAGTAGTTACCCAATGATTATTCCAATGGAAAAACTTTTGCGTGTTGACGAGTAGAGATGGGAAAAGTGCTCCTGCATTCGGGTCATGTTGTTGAACGAATTTCTTTAAAGATCGGTCCCAAGTAATTCCATAGAGGTTGGCACCAATTTCAAAGTTTCTTTTCAACCCCCATACACATGTCAAATTGGAAGCATAAGCGGAAGCGCTTAAATTGATTTGTTCTTGAATGAAAAATCTCCCGCTAGAAGTTTGTTCAGAAGAGGGTGTATTAAAATAACTCTGCTGCGCGAAAACAGACGATGTAGAAATAAAAAAAATAACCGCCGCTACAATCGATTTCACGTTTCCTTCCCTTGTGGTTAATTATTCTACCGTAACACTTTTCGCTAAATTTCGAGGTTGATCTACATTGCATCCGCGCATAATTGCAACGTGGTAAGAAAACAATTGCAAAGGAATAACAGAAACAATCGGAACTAGACTATCATCGGTGCGTGGGATTTCTATTACATGATCTGCCATGGCCTTCACTGTTTTATCCCCTTCTGTAACAATTGCAATGATTTGTCCTTTTCGAGCTTTCACCTCTTGAATGTTACTTACAACTTTTTCATAGGAAGCGCCTTCAGTTGCAATAACAATTACAGGCATATTCTCGTCAATAAGGGCAATAGGGCCGTGTTTCATTTCAGCGGCTGGATAACCCTCAGCGTGAATGTATGAAATTTCTTTAAGCTTCAAAGCACCCTCTAAAGCAACCGGAAAGCTATAACCCCTTCCGAGGTACAAAGCGTTTGAACAATGCTGGTAAATGGCTGCTATGGACTCCGTAATGGCATTTGTCTTTAACACTTGTTCAACCTTTATTGGAAGAGAGCCCAACTCTGCCAATAAACGAGAGGTTCTTTCATTCGAAATAACACCGCGTTTTTGAGCCACACTCAATGCAATTTGATAAAGGACAACAACTTGAGCGGTAAATGCTTTTGTTGAAGCCACCCCAATTTCTGGACCAGCATGGGTGTAGGCACCGCAGTGTGTTGCCCGAGAAATAGAGCTTCCTACTACATTGCACACGCCGAAAATTAAAGCACCACGTTCTTTTGCTAATTCAATAGCCGCTAAAGTATCGGCAGTTTCTCCTGATTGAGAGATGGCAATTACAATATCCGTTGGATAAATAATGGGGTTTCGGTATCTGAATTCGCTGGCATATTCAACCTCAACAGGAATTCGAGCGAAGTCTTCAAACAAATATTCCGCAACCAAACCCGCATGCCAAGACGTTCCGCAAGCAACGATTAAGATACGTTGTGCACTTTTCCAACGTTCTTCATGCTCGTCTATTCCACTCATTTTAATGAGTCCGTTTTTCAAGTTAACACGTCCACGAATCGAGTCTTCAATACTGCGCGGTTGTTCGTGTATTTCCTTCAACATGAACGAATCGTATCCACCTTTTTCAATGGCCTCGAGTTTTAATTCTAAAGCTTGAATATATGGTGTTTGAGGATGGTTCTCAATATTCACAATAGTCAACCCCGTGTTACGATCCACGCGCGCAACTTCCTCGTCGTTCAAGTAAACAACATTTTTCGTGTATTCGATAATTGGAGTAGCATCACTGGCGATATAAAAGTCGTCTTGTGCACCAATTCCAATAACAAGCGGGCTCGATTTCTTTGCAACAATCAGCTGGTCTGCATTCGATTTATCGAGGACAACAATAGCGTATGCACCATGCACTTCAGAAAGAGCTAAACGAACAGCTTCGAAAAGACTAACTTTTTCAGCGTTTCGAACATCTTCAATCAAGTGCACTAAAACTTCAGTGTCTGTGTCGCTTAAAAAGACATGTCCACGGTTCATTAACTCTTGTTTAATGGACGCGTAGTTCTCAATAATTCCATTATGAATAAGCG
>CALCNZ010000194.1 GCA_937897625.1 uncultured Flavobacteriales bacterium | reverse complement strand
TACACATACATGTTTCGATCACAATGCTGACTGAATTGCCATTTGTCGTTGTTCGAATCAATCAAGGTGAAATCGGGTAGCGCATTATTTTTTTTCAATACCGAAAATTCTACTTCACATGCCTTGGCCAGTTGTCGGCTCGTTTCAAACTTGCTTGTGCTTTGGATAATACTTAGAATCTTTTTCATGAGCGCCGGACTGTATGCGCGGGTGTAATAATTTTTCCGAAGAGCAGCAATAAGAATGAGTTCATCCAATTGCGCATGGTATATAGTATCGGAATTCAAATAGTGAATAATGGGGTCTGCAGATTTCGTCGATTCCAACAGTGCGTTAAACGTTTGCGCATCGCGCGAGTTCAAAGTCGGATTCAAATAATTCGAGGCGGTCAGTTCTAACCACTTAACAAATGCAGGATTTTTAAGATCGATACTTTGGCCTACAGTTTCAAAACCCACAGGATCTTTTGCGAGAAAGCGCAAGGTGAATATTTCACACGCTGCATAATTTTTTAAAAAAGAATCTTTCTTGAATTCATTCCCAAACAGCAACTGCATTTTGTTTTCGAACGATTCAATTTGGGTGAGGAAGTTAACTTGTGCACTTGCATAGTTGCTAGAGTCTTCCGTAGCCTTGAATTTTACCAAATCAGACTTCGGATTGTTCTCTTGCATGCGCGCCGTAGTCGCTTCGTTTTGTTGAGAATTTAAAAGCAAATAATTGTATGAATTGTCAGAAAGAAATTTCGCTACTTGAGCATTTATTTCACCAATGACTTCATTGGTCTTATCGGCGCTGTTGTTTGCAATACGCGCTTCGTAACTGCGAATCAATCCGTTTTGTGTTACCGTCGTATCTGCTGAAAGAAATTCAACTTCATACGTTTGCTTCGGAGAAATCCACAAGGAAATCTGAGCATTGCTGGTGCACAAATACAGATTCTCTTTTTGTTTGGTTGGAATTTTTAATTCGAATTCACCTGCAGCATTCGCTGTTGTTTGCGAAACAATGGTCAAGTTCTGCGTTAGTGCATCGCTCGTAAAACATGCATAAACCTTGTTGTTGGAAGCGACGGTTCCTTTTCCTTTTACAATAACATCTTGACCAAAAAGGAGATGAGAACCAAGAAGAAAAAATACAAGGGAAATGTGCTTCATCATAACTGAATTCCTTTTGGAAGGAACGAAGAAATGTCGCCGTTATTTTTATAGATTTCGCGAAGCACGGTACTTTGAACATGCGACAACCCTGGAGACGTCACAAGCAATATCGTTTCAATGCCATCTGAAATACTTTTGTTCATGTTCGCAATGGTGCTCTCGTATTCAAAGTCGGTGCTGTTGCGCAATCCGCGAAGAAGATATTTTGCTCCGATTGATTTACAAAATTCAACCGTTAATCCTTCGTACTTCGCTACGCGAATGTTTGAATGTCCGGCAAATGTTTGTTCTACAAATGCCAGTCGTTGCTCCAAGGAAAATAAATAATTCTTCGTGGTGTTCACTCCTATAGCAACAACCACTTCATCGAATAACGCTGCGCCGCGAAGCACAACGTCTTCATGTCCGGTTGTAATTGGGTCAAACGATCCTGGAAATACTGCTATGCGTTTCATTTGTTTTCGATTTTGAAAAATGAAAAATGCACATGTCCGTAACTGCGTGCTTGCCAAAAATACGGACTGTCTTCGAATTTTATGTCTTTCCCGTGCTCAATAATTAAGAGTTGAAGTTGCTCTGTTTTCTTTTCGAAAATTAACGAAGGCAATTCTTTCAACCAAGGTAAATCGTAAGGCGGATCTGCGAATACAACTTGCGGCAAGTCGTTTTGCCTTCCTAGAAATGTTCTGACGTCTGCCGTGAAAATGTCCATTCCGTCTGCTTGAAAATCGCGCTTCACTTGCTGCAAATGCCTTGAATGTTTTGGGCTGCTTTCTACTGCAATCACCCGCTGAACGCCACGCGAAGCGGCTTCCAAGCTTATGGCTCCCGTTCCTGCAAATAAATCCCACATGAGCGAAACTTCATCCCATTCCACCAAATGCTGCAAGACATTGAACAACGCTTCCTTCGCGAAATCAGTAGTAGGTCTTCCGGTAAACGACTTGTCTACCTTAATAATCCGACCTTTCCAGTCGCCTCCAATTATGCGCATAGCAAGTGTAATTTCCAGAGGTCGTTCAGCGAATTCACTTTCATGTTTTCCGAGAATTGAACATTTCGGATATACGATTCAAAGACTTCAATATAATTCGAATTGAAATGTGTTCCCTGCACAAAAACGGGCAGTGCCGTCAAGTCAATTCCATATTGAATACATCCGTTCGCAAGGAAGTACAAAATATCTTCTGCCGTGTTTCCGGCATATTCATTCAACAACACCAAGGCGTTGTTTTTTTCAAGACACAAATAATGTTTTTCCTTTCCAACCCACAGCGTTGCTTTCGATTGCACCATGCTCGCATGCGCGCGCTGGCCTGGAAGCAGAAGGGTAGGAAGCGCAAGAATTTCAACACCCACAATGAATTTTTCCAAATTCACTACCGAAGAATGCGTTGCGAAAACAACCACAACATCTTGTTGTGTGTTGAAGCGATACGCCAAGAATTCATTCGAAGTTATTTGAGGAAGATAATTCGCAACATCACTTTCTTGGAACATTGCCTTCGGAATAAGATTGAAGGCAAGGGGTTCAACGGAAAGTATCGTCTTCTTGAAAACCGCGCTAGGCCAGTGCTTTTGAAGCCAAGAAACCGATTCAGCAAAGGGAATGCTCTCTCCAATTGGAAACGATTGGTTATGCGTAAATATGACAACACCATCTTCCGGTTGAGCGAATGCAATGGAAACAAAGAAAGATTCCAGATGCACAGAGGCGTGCAGACGCGCACTGTTTTCTACAACAGCGGTCGGAATTTGAAAGGTTTCAGTGTTCATCGTGAAAAAATACGCATAATTAATTTCTCCGCTAATTTACATCATTGCTGCGCTTGGTCTTTCTTTGCAGGCGAGAATAAAATCATGAGTCACACTGCGTTCGAACAATTACTGCTAGAGAATTTTTCTTTTGCGCCTACAGCAGGACAAAAGAAACTCTTCCATGCCTTCGCTCGAATGATGTATTCGCCCAAGGCCCGATTGGCTCTTATGATCAAAGGATACGCGGGTACCGGTAAAACCACCTGTGTAAAGGCCATGGTTGATTCGCTTGCGGAACACCGCGTAAATGCAGTACTACTGGCGCCAACCGGACGAGCAGCTAAGGTGTTGGGAAATTATTCCAACCGAAAGGCAAGCACCATTCACAAGGAAATTTATGTGAAGCGCATGGATCGAAGCGGTCGCGTTTGGTTTGAATTGAAGGAAAACGAAAACATTGACACGGTTTATTTCGTCGATGAAGCTTCGATGATTGGACAAGACACCGTTGTTTTTTCAGAAGATAGTTTCGATGCGGGGAGTTTACTCGACGATTTGCTTTCGCATGTATACAGCGGAGAACGTTGCAGGTTGGTCATCATTGGAGATACCGCGCAGCTTCCGCCAGTCGGTTGTCCGCTAAGCCCGGCGTTGAACATGGAAGGCTTGCGCGACAGTTATTCGCTCAACATCGCGGCTATGGAGTTGTTGGAAGTCATTCGTCAGAAAGAAGGTTCCGGAATTTTAATCAATGCCACTTCACTGCGCGAATTAATTGTGAGTCAAGGAAACGAATTGCCCCAATTTTCAACCTTGAACTTCAACGATATTCATCGCGTGGATACCGACATGCAGCCGGTTGTGGAAGAGGCTCTGCAGGAATATGGCATTGAAGATTTGGTTATTATCACACGATCGAACAAACGTGCGAACCTGTTCAATCAACAGGTTCGTTCAAGAATTTTAGGCAACGAAGAAGAGATTAATTCAGGCGATCGAATGATGGTGTTGAAGAACAACTATTTCTGGCTCGATGAAAAAGAATCGAAGGAAGTAGGCTTCATTGCCAACGGAGACATTCTCAATATCCTTCGCGTGAAATCGTTTGAAGAACGCGGCGCTTTCCGATTTTGCAAGGCCATTGTGAAAATGGCCGACTATCCAGAGATGCCCGAAATGGAAGTGATCCTTTTATGCACCACCATTTGGGAAGAATCTGCCCAATTGTCAAAGGCTAAAATGCAAGAACTTTGGCAGGTTTGCGCGCTCGATTATCCAGATGCATCAACTGTTGGACAGCTCCGAAAACTTCTTCAAAAAGATCCGTATTACAATGCGCTTCATGTGAAGTTCGCTTATGCCATAACGTGTCACAAAGCGCAAGGCGGACAATGGCCGTGTGTCTTTGTAGATCAAGGATATCTCACCGATGAGATGGCCGGATTGGAATTGAATCGTTGGTTTTATACGGCGCTCACGCGTGCGCAGAAAGAAGTTTTTCTTGTTGGGTTTCAAGAAAAATTAATCGTGGAAGAGGAGCGAAATTTATTTTAGGATTTTGAAGAAAAGTTCAATTTCTTCTGTAGTCTTCGGCTTCGAAACAATGCGCATATTTTTATCTAGAATGAAGAAGGCCGGAGTCTTTGTAATGCGATAGTCTTTCGCTCCTTTCGAATCCCAACCGCGCATTCCACATAAATTGGTGAAGGTGAATTCTCTTTCGGATACTGCTTGTTTCCAGGCGTTCGCATCGTTGTCTACCGAGTATCCAACGAAAGCGATTTTCTTTCCAGCGTAATCTTTACTGAGCTTCGCGATTTTCGGCGCTTCTGTTTTGCAATGGCTGCACCAGCTGCTCCAGAAAACAAGAAGGGTGTATTGATTTGAAGCACAAGTTTTCTTCAAGTCGAAAGCAACATTGTTTAGGTCGTTGCCCGTAATATTCGGCGGAGTCTTCCCAACACTTACGCGTTCAATGCTTTCAGCGTTTCGCTTAATGACGTTCGAAAAATTATCGTCGCCGCACGATTCGTCGTTAATGAAATTATCCATGAGATACAACGTAATGTTTTCCATTCCGCTTTCATAAAATCCGGTGAGCATTTCATTCAACACAAATTCATACACCCGATCGTTTACGTGGGCTTTTTCGGTAAGAAGGCCAATGCAATCGATGAATCCGCTTTCGGTTCCTTTGCTAAACTGACGCATAAAACTTTGAATGCGGTCGTTCAGAACAGTTGTGTGAACTAGTCGCTCATCGGCGAAATTCAAGTTGTCCCAATAGTGTCCTTTGTCTTTTGAGGGTTCTCTTTTCCAATCAATCAATTGAGAAACGAATGAAGTTTTTGTGGTTTGCTTTTCACGCTGAACACATTCCATTTGGTATGCATTGAACGAGGCTTCAAGAGCGGTCAACTCTTTTTCTGCGGTGGTGTCTTTGTCTTTTTTCCAACGAATGTTCAACGCCTTTTTCTTCTGAGTAAATTCGTTTTCCTTCTTTACGTATTCATTCCAAAGTAGATTTCTGTTTCCTTTGGTGCACGAAATTCCGCTATCCCAGCGAGCTCCTTGCACGGCGAACACTGTTTCAGGTTCAGCATTGTCCACAGCAATAATAGCCATGTTTGAAGGAGCAATACCAAGAGCGTAGAGTCCTTCGCCGAAGTTCCCTTTGAATTTAAAAGTGTTGTTTTGAATGGTGGTTGAATCGGCCACATCGAGCGTGCGTCCAGTTGTTTTCCACAAGCGAATCGAAGTTCCGTTCGGATAAGTGGCAGTTCCAGAAATAAGGTGAGATTGGGCAAAGGCCGCAACGCTGCAGAGAAGTAGTGAAAGGGCAAATAGTGTTTTTCTCATCGTGAAATTTCTAAAACAAAAATAACACCAACTTTAATAGCTTTGTTCGGAAATGCGCGAATCTATTCTTTTGAAATACGACGTTAATTCGGAAGAGGAACTTGAAGAGTTCTTATTCGACGCTGCTTTTGAGGAAGCCAAGCTTTATCGTTCGCGCATGGGTATTCGTTTGTTGCGCCGAAAACATTTAGGGAAAATAGCAGAATGGGCTTCAGACAGCATTGAGCACCGTTCCGTTCAGCCCGTATTGATGTCACTTTCCAAGTGGTCGGCTCAAACTTCGTGGCTTGAGAATCTTCGTTATTTCGAGTCACAAGTGAGTCTGGGTTTAGGGCAGGTGTTCCAGGCGCGAAGCGTTTATGAGATGCACTTCGCTCTTTCAGGATTGAATTTGTTGCTGTGTGATTGGGAAGATTATTTATTGAAGTCGGAATTGGAATTGCAGGAAGAACTGGTCCACTCGAAAGATGAGTTGCAAACAGCTGAGGCCATTCAATTTTTATTGAAAGGGGAAGACGAAAATGCGTTGAATTTGCTGCGGAAGGAAAAAACAAGGCTGAGTGCCTTCATTAAATAATGGGTTGTAGAAAACCTTTTCGATTGAAGTTTGTTGGAAGAGTATGAAAATGTCTGACGTTCGAGTTTCTTGGCTGTCCATAGCGCTCATAGCGCTTGGAACCATGACTTCCATCTATTTGATTTCGCGGTTGAAATTCGATTACGACTTCGAAGACTT
>CALCNZ010000193.1 GCA_937897625.1 uncultured Flavobacteriales bacterium | reverse complement strand
TGACTTCAGGAGGCACGCAGACTTTCGTAAATGTGGATGTCCCTTCAGGAATTTATTCGTTGCGCATTGTTTCGGAAGATATGCAGATTCAGAAGAGTGTTGTAATTGAGTAAATCCAACGCATTCCGACATATTTACTCTCGTTTTCCCGTTCGGTTCCGAATAAGGAAACATTTCCACTTTTACTTTTAGAGTTGAAATTTGTTTCAACAAATATGAGTTTCCTTATTAGGAAATACTATATTTGCAAAATGAAACAAAATGCAATCAAAATTCAACGTAAAAATTCTAGACAATGTCGCTAATGAGATGCACTTCTTAACCGAGAAAGCCCGGGAAAAGATTCTGTACAACATATTGAAATCGACTACGGTCATTGATCAGGAACTACTTAAAAAGCTAACGTCCAACATTTGGGAATTCCGGACATTCCATTCGAATACTTATTACAGACTTCTGGCATTTTGGGACGGTTCCGAATCACTAATCATCATTTGCACAATCTTCATAAAAACAACTCAAAAAACTCCACAACATGAAATCCAAAAAGCCGAAAATCTCAGAAGACAATACTTCGAAGAAAAAAATGAAACTGGTAACCCTTGAGGAAACACTCGACCGTTATATCGGAACGAAAGAAACAGCTAAACGAAAGCAGTTCGAAGAGGATTTACGATTAGATCTACTGGGCAGCTCTATACGTTCATTGCGCGAAGAGCAAAACCTTAGTCAAGAAGAATTAGGCAATCTCATTGGCGTTAAAAAAGCCCAAATTTCAAAACTTGAAAACAACTTCACCGATGTCCGTGTTGGAACTTTGCTTAGAGTCTTCAAAGCGTTGAAAAAAGAAATTAAAATCTCCTTCGTTTAATTACAAACTCTGAAGTTTTTCTTTCAACTCTTCCACTTGTTGTGGAGTAACATTTCTGTGAAAGACAAAACGAATCCAATTCGGGCCGAAAGGAAAACACTTTATTCCTAGTGGTGCTAATTTCTCTATCATCTCTGCTGAAGAATTGCTCGTTTGACGCCAAATAACAATGTTCGTTTCAACAGGCATAATCTCTGCGCAATAAGACATTCCACTTAAAACATTTCCTATTGCCTTCGCATGGGCATGATCTTCATGCAAGCGGAAACGCTCGACCTGCATAGCGTATAGACCCGCAGCAGCAAGGAATCCAGCTTGACGCATTCCTCCACCCATACTCTTTCTGCGGCGACGCGCTTTCAAAATAAAATCTTTCGATCCCACCAAGAAACTTCCAACTGGCGCTGAGAGACCTTTGCTTAAACATACGCTAATTGAATCGTAAGCCTTCGCATAATCCGCCGGGCTCATCTTCGTTTCTTCCAACGCATTGAACAATCGCGCACCGTCGCAATGCAAGGCCATACCATTCGCCTTACACACTTCTTGAATTTTCAATATTTCATTAAAATCCCAAATGGCTCCTCCGCCTTTGTTTACAGTATCTTCCGTGCATACCAGCGAGGTGTTCGGCAAATGAACGTCGGCTCTGTTGTTGATGTTTGCCTTCACCTGCTCAGCGGTAAACATACCGCGTGGCCCTTCTATTAAGCGAACGGAACTACCACTGTTCAACGCAATTCCACCTCCTTCGTAAATGTAGATGTGAGCCAAGTTGCTGCAAATAACTTCATCGCCCGGACGTGTATGAACGTTAATGGCAATCTGATTCGATTGCGTACCGCTGGTGCAGAATAAGGCCGCTTCCATTCCGAAGAGCTCGGCCGCATAGGCTTCCAACGCGTTCACCGTCGGATCTTCACCGAACACGTCGTCGCCCACTTG
>CALCNZ010000192.1 GCA_937897625.1 uncultured Flavobacteriales bacterium | reverse complement strand
CTTCATTGCTCAATTCGCTCTCGAGATGGGATTTCTCAGCAATGAATACGAAATAACTTTTGAAAACAACAGGAGTGACGAAGCAACGCTACATCAATCCCTTCAACTTTTCATTTCATCTCCTATTGAATTTGAGGCAACAAGCCCCCTCAGTCGCGATCAGCGAAAAACATTATTAGAAGAGCTCATTGCTTTTTGTTCTTCCAACTTAGATACTCCTTTACGGTTGAATTCATTGGAAATGTTTCGCGAAATATTCGATTAAACTTCAGTTATCTTCGCAATGAAATGAGGTTCGCAGATATCATTGGACAAAAAGACGTGATCGACCGCTTGCGCAAAGCAAAAGCAGAAGATCGCATTGCCCATGCACAATTGTTTCTAGGACCTGAGGGCTCAGGAAATTTAGCACTCGCTTTGGCCTATGCACAATTTATTAATTGTCCGAATGCCACCTCCGAAGATTCATGCGGCTCATGCCCTACTTGTAAAAAAAACAGCTCATTTCAATTTGCAGATCTTCACTTTAGTTTTCCTTTTTTCAACAAACCTAATCCGAAGGAGACCATCTCAGACGACTTCGGCACGGAATGGAGAAACAGACTTTTACTTTCTCCATATTTCGGCGTTGAAGACTGGACTAAAGAACTTTCAAAAGACAACAAGCAACTTCTTTTTTCTGTACACGAAGCGGCCAATATTGTAAGAAAGCTCTCTTTAAAATCGTTCGAAGGAGGATATAAAATAATGGTCATTTGGATGGCCGAAATGATTGGAGAAAACGTTGCAAACAAACTTTTGAAAATTGTTGAAGAGCCGCCTGCAAATACACTTTTTTTCTTTATTGCGAACTCATCTGAAAACATTCTCAACACTATTCTGTCTCGTGTTCAGGTAATTCAAGTCCCGAAAATTGACGAAGCTTCCCTCTCAGCAGGTTTGAAACAATTGGGAGTTGATGAGCACAAAATTGCAGATATAGCGCACTATGCAGACGGAAGTTGGGACATAGCTATGCGCCTTCGAGATAACAACGACCCAAATGAATTTTTCGCCATTCAGTTTCAAACCTGGATGAGGCACTGCTATTCGAAGAATGTACCCGCTTTGTATGCCTGGTCTGAAAAAATGAATGAGTTGACACGTGAAGATTTGAAGCATTTTCTGCTGTACGCCTTAGATCAGATGCGACAAAACTTAATCTTGAATTACACCTCCGAGAATATTTCGCGTTTTACTTCTAATGAAAAAGCTTTTGCTCAAAAGTTTTCTCCTTTCATTAATCATTTGAACATTGAAGAAATAATGCTCGAGTTAGAGTCTGCTCACCGCAGTGTTGGTCAAAACGTTAACAATAAAATTCTTTTCTTCGAATTGTCTATGCGCATTTTTCGACTGTTGAACCGAAAAGAAAAAGCATAAAAAAACACCTCCGAAGAGGTGTTTTGTTTTTGAGGTCCCGAGCGGATTCGAACCGCTGTACGAGCTTTTGCAGAGCTCTGCCTAGCCGCTCGGCCACAGGACCCTTGCGAATGGCAAATATACATTCATTCTTCAATAATCCGAATCTTTTCAATACTCTTCGTTATAAATAATTGTATTTTCGCTGAAAACCTGTCTTATGAATAAAAGAGTTGCCATCATTGTTATTAGCGTTCTAGGCGCAATGTGTCTTGGTCTTGCCTTCTGGGTGAAAGTAAGTCGAGATCGAATTGTTACTTTAGAAAATAGCATGGGTGCGTTGAATGTGCTTGCCATGGACGCTGCGAATGCTACTCCAGAGCAAATTATTGAATTGTATAAGTTGGCGGAAGATTCGTTAACAAGCATGAAAATGATGTACGACACTCTATCTACAGACAACACCGAGATGATGGCGCAAATTGAAGCGCAACGAACACAAATCGAGGGTTTATTGAAACGCGCAAAAAATAAGGATTACGACATTAAAAAACTTCTAGCTGAAACGCAAACCTTGCGGAACATTATGAAGGGATACATTCATCAAATCGATTCGCTTCAACAAGACAATGACCGCTTATTCGCTGAAGGGCAGCAAGCCAAACAACAAGCAGCTGCTGCTGAAAACAGAAGCAAGACACTTGAAACAGATCTTAACTCTACCAAAGAAATCGTGAAAGCCGGTTCTGTTTTATCCACTGGCGGATTCTATTCTACAGGTGTTTTTGCAAGAAACAGCGGTGCAGAAGCCGTTACTGAACAGGCAAGAAAATCTTCGATGATTAAAACTTCATTCACCCTGCGTGAAAATAGAATTGTTAAGCCCGGTAGAAAAACCCTTTATTTAAAAGTCATTGGTCCAAACGGAAACACATTGAATGGAAAAGGAGGCGGTAGTTTCACAGCAACTGGACAAGCCGATACCTTCGGCGCTTCACGTGAAATCGATTATCAGGGACAAGACACTGATGTGAGTATTTATTTCACCCCAACGTCAACTCTCGACAAAGGTACATACCGTCTTGAAATTTATGAAGGTGGAAATCTAATTGGTAAATCCGAAGTCACTCTTAAATAACCGCCATGAAAACTGCCCTTAAAATTGTTCTCATTGTTTTCGGGTCAATAGGGCTTCTTGTTGGAATACTCTTCATCTCTGGAAACGGTTATCTTGCCCGAGGGGTTTATTGTACCTATTTGCACGGAAAAAGTAAGCCAGACATCGACGACTTCTCCATGTTCGATACTCGAAAAATAAATAAAGGAAACACAGTATCAATTCCTGCAAACTTAAAATCTCTCTCGGAACAAGATATTCAGTTTTTAAACTCCACTGAATCGGAAGCTTTTTTGGTATACAGAAACGATTCTTTGGTGTCTGAATGGTATGGAAATCCCGGGGCAGACACAACACATTGGAACTCGTTCTCCATGGCAAAAAGTGCTGTCTCATTGCTTGTTGGATGCGCCATTCATGACGGAAAAATTTCTTCACTCAGCGATCCAATTTCAAAATATATTCCTTGGAATAGCAAAGATGTCACTCTCGAACAACTGCTTCACATGAGCAGCGGAATTCCATTTGGAGAAAGCTATAACAGTCCTTTCGGATATATGGCAAAAGCATATTATGGTAAAGACTTAAAAGCTATAACTTCTCCATACAAAGTAGAGCAAACACCAGGAACTTATTGGTCTTACGAAGGAGGCAACACCGTGTTACTGGGAATGATCCTTGAGGCTGCCACTCAAAAGAAAATTTCAAATTATTTCGAAGAAAAAATTTGGTCTAAAATCGGGGCGTCTTCTCCGGCCTACTGGAACATAGATTCCGAAAACGGATTTGAAAAACCATTCACTGGAATCTATGCCACCGCAAAAGACTTCGGTATGCTTGGTCAATGTATTTTACATCACGGAAAAGTCAATGGAGAAGCAATCATTGACTCTGCTTTTTTAGCTGAATCCTTTGAGCCGTGGACCATTCAAGATGGTAACAATTCAATCTGCGATTGGTACGGACTTCATTGGTGGATGGGCGAAGTAGACGGAGTGAAATTCCAATCGGCACGAGGAATGCGCGGTCAATACATTGTTATGATTCCTGAAAAAAACACGGTTGTTGTTCGTATCGGTCATCAGCAATCCAAGGAAAGAATAAAACAAATGCCCGTTGATTTGTTTACTTACATCCGCATGGGGCTCGCTATTTAATAGGCACGCTCAGCGCGGCCTTCCATGTAATTAATGAAGGCCTTGTTCACTACTTTATTTCCGCCAGGGGTGGGGTAATTTCCTGAAAAATACCAATCGCCTTGGTTGTTAGGACAAGCGTTGTGAAGGCCTTCAATGGTTTGGAAAAGCACACTCACTTTGGCTCTAGTGCCTTCAGGTGTAACCAACTTCGCTACCATTTCCGAAATTTCTTCTTGCGTATAGGCTTCGTAAACTTCCTTTACATAGTTTCTTACTTGTTCTTTTGGAACACTTTCTTGCTCTTTACATTTCAAATAAACAACATCAAGAATACCTTCCTTTCCGTCACGTTTCAACAAAGCAACAATGGCTTGAAAAGCAATGAAATCGCCCATTTTAGCCATATCTATACCGTAACAATCGGGATATCTAATTTGCGGTGCGGAAGAAACAATAATTATTCTTTTCGGTTCCAGACGGTCGAGCATTTTAATAATTGACTTCTTCAATGTAGTTCCACGAACAATTGAATCATCAATCACCACTAGCGTGTCAACACCCGCTTTCACAGTTCCGTGCGTAACATCGTAAACATGCGAAACCATTTCATCACGTGCAGAATCTTGCGTGATGAAAGTCCGCATTTTGACATCCTTAATGGCAATCTTTTCAATGCGTGCACGCTTGCGAACAATGGCCTCAATCTCTTCATTCGACCATGAGCCTGATGTTAGTTTTTCAATTTTCACATCGTTCAAATGATCTTCTAACGCTTTAATCATTCCGTAAAACGCCGTTTCCGCAGTGTTTGGAATGAAAGAAAAAACTGTATTTTCTAAATCGTAATTCACTTCTTGCAACACACGGGGAACGATATTCTTTCCAAGGTCTTGACGCTCTTGATAAATGGAAGCATCGTTTCCTCTTGAAAAATAAATTCTCTCGAATGAACAAGGGGTTAATGCCGTTGACGTTTTTATTTCCTTCATTGAAGAACTTCCGTCCTTCTTAACAACATATGCACAACCGGCAGGTATTTCTTTAATTTGATCAAGCGGAACATTGAACGCACTTTGAATGGGCGGGCGCTCACTTGCAACAACACAAACCTCATCGTCTTCATAATAAAAAGCTGGACGAATTCCATTCGGATCGCGGTAAACAAATGCATCACCATGTCCCAACATTCCTACCATTGCGAATCCTCCATCCCAATCCTTACTTGCACGTTGAAGCACGCGTTGAATGTCTATGTTCTTCGCTATTAAATCGGAAATCTGTTGGTTTGAATAGCCTTGCTGGTGGTACTGATTGAAAAGAACTTGGTTTTCTTCATCCAAGAAATGACCAATCTTTTCCATCACTGTAACGGTGTCTGTTCGCTCCTTTGGATGTTGTCCCAATTCAACCAACAAACCAAACAATTCATCTACGTTAGTTAAGTTGAAATTCCCTGCAAGCACGAGATTACGGGTCATCCAGTTGTTTTGACGAAGAAACGGATGACAGTTTTCAATGCTATTCCCTCCGTAAGTTCCGTATCTCAAGTGACCTAAAAACACTTCGCCCGTAAAAGCAAAATTGTTTTTTAAATGTTGTGCGTTCTTTAGCTTATCCGGGTTTTTCTTGGCCAAGTCTGCAAAACGACTCATCACTTTCGCAAACACTTCACGAACCGGTTGCGCGTCGTTACTTCGAATGCGCGAAATATATTTTTTACCTGGTTCTGGATCTAATTTAATGTTGGCTAAACCAGCGCCATCTTGGCCTCGGTTGTGCTCTTTCTCCATAAGGAGATACATTTTATTTAGTCCGTAAAAAGCAGTTCCGTATTTATCGGTGTAATGCTGAAGAGGTTTCTTCAGTCTTAAAAATGCGATACCGCATTCGTGTTTGATAGAGTCACTCATGGAGTGAAAAATAATTTGCGGCGAAGATAGTCCATGCATCGTGAATGTTTGAAAGAATTAAAATCATTTATGTGTTTGGAAAAGTAATTTTTCAATATTCTTTGAAAAAATCCATGCATTCTAAAAAGTAGTTTAGAGAAAAATTAAAGATTATGAAAACAATAACACTCCTCGCAAGCTTGCTTATTTCCTTTGGAATGGCTGCACAATCACACGGTGAAATATTCGGAAAAATACTTGACGAAAACTACAATCCAATTGCAGGCGTAATAGTACGTGCAGAAAACAATGGAATTGTAGTGGGCGCTGCTACTGATGAAAGAGGCGTTTATCGCATCAATGGAGTTGAGCCAGGCACCTACACCCTCTTTTACGACCTTATCGGTTATAACCAACTTCAGGTAAGTGATGTTCAAGTTAAATCAGATCAAATTCAAAAATTATCTGACTTCACTTTGTCTGCGGCTAGCTACGGAACGGGTGGACCTGTTATTATTCGCGCTCCTAAAGCCCTCATTGATATCAACGGAGGAACAGCAATATCTCTTGGAGCGAAAGAACTTAAAGACAACGCTGCTGCGAATGGCGGTTCTTTAAAGGCTATCCTTTCTTCTATGTCTAGCGATATTAAAACCAGCGATCGCGGTGAAGAACTCTATTTCCGTGGAAGTCGCTCTGGTAGCGTCGTTTACTACATCGACGGAGTGAAGATTTACGGAAGTCCGCTAAACATTCCGTCGAGCGGAATAAATAACATTACAGTATACACAGGTGGTGTTCCGGCCAAGTATGGCGATAGCACCGGAGGGTATGTAATTATTGACACCAAGTCATTCCGAGACGCTGCCCGAGAAAAAAAGTAAAGGAGTGATGTAATAACACTTTGTTTTTTCTAAATGTTTTGGTTTAAAGGGAGTTAGGTTTTAATTTTAGAATCCTAACCTTAACCTAATCTCCCTTTAATTTTGCAAAAAGGAACTTTTCATTGCACAAAACACGCGGTTATTAACGCACTTACAGACCTGCTTCACAGAGAACGGTTTTATATCCGAGATATAAACGATAGAAAAGGGTTCATCTATGCCCAACAAGGATTGCGGTTTTTTGCGATAGGCAGAACTTGTGTTATTCGAATTATCGAAGAAGACGAAAATGTTGGAGTTGAAGTTCGTTGCTCCAATAAATTGGGTATTGGTTTACCTGGAATCACCAGCTCAATTGAAAGAAAAATTCTTCAACGCCTCAAAGACGAATTGTAACCTTAGGCGCTATCTTCGAAAAAATTTTCTTTATGAAAAAATTCGGAGGTCTTTCTACTTGGATATTTATTGCATTGTTCATTGGTATTGGTGCTGGTTACGCCCTTAACGTTTCTTATCCTTCACCTGCTCAAAAGACAAAAAAAGAGGCTTTAGAACTGCTTTCAAAAGATATAGCTACTCAGCAGGTATCTGCTTCTTCCGAACTAAATTCTATCTTATCTAACGATTCGATTTCAGAAAACGAGAAGTATGAAGCAGCGCTGAAATGCATTAACAAATCAAAAAATTCTCCGACCGAATTAGCAAAATATCAAAAAAGCATCGATGTTTCTGAATCGCAAAACGCAACCTTAAAAAAAATACTTGAAATACTTTCCATCTTCACAGATGTCTTTCTTCGTCTAATAAAAATGATCATAGCGCCACTCGTATTGGCCACACTCGTTGCAGGAGTAGCCAAATTGGGAGATATGAAAACCGTGGGGAGAATCGGTGGAAAAACAATGCTGTGGTTTATTTCTGCTTCTTTCATTTCTCTATTATTGGGAGCGTTATTAGTAAATCTTTATCAACCTGGAAAATCGCTTCAAGTTCCTCTTCCACCGGAAGCCATGGAATCAGGCATCGACAAAGCAGCATTAACTCTCAAAGGATTTGTCGTTCACATAGTGCCATCGAGCGTTATTGAATCGATGGCTTCGAATGAAATTCTTCAAATTGTAATCTTCGCTCTTTTCTTTGGAACAGCCACAGCTGCACTTGGAAAAAAAGGAGAAATCATTGTGAAAGCTATGGACGCCTTGGGGCACGTTATGCTTCGAATAACCTCCATGGTTATGTATGTTGCGCCCTTTGCAGTATTTGCAGCCATGACCTCTGTTGTAGCGAAAAAAGGAATTGGTGTTCTCTCTTCATACGCACTCTTCATTGGTGAATTTTACAGCGGACTTTTCTTACTATGGGCTGTGCTCCTTTTCGTAGCCTTCCTTATTGTTGGAAAACGTGTAATACAATTAGCTGCACGAATAAAATCTCCTTTACTTCTTGCTTTCTCAACTGCATCGAGCGAAGCAGCATATCCTAAACTGTTAGAAGAGTTGGAGCGTTTCGGATGCAGAAATCGAATTGTAAGTTTTGTGCTGCCTCTCGGTTACAGTTTTAATTTAGATGGAAGCATGATGTACATGACTTTCGCAAGTTTATTCATTGCACAGAGTTATGGAATCGATCTCAGTTGGGCCGATCAAGCTGCTATGCTTTTAACACTTATGGTAACAAGTAAAGGTATTGCTGGGGTTCCACGTGCATCCCTTGTTGTAATTGCCGGAACCCTAGCAACGTTTGGAATACCTGAAGCTGGATTGCTTTTATTACTCGGAGTTGATCATGTTTTAGACATGGGAAGATCTGCTACCAACGTGGTTGGAAACGCTGTAGCAGCCGTGGCTGTTAATCGTTGGGAAGAAAAAAATTACAACGCAGAAGAGGAAAACGTTTAGTTCAATTCCAATTCATCTATTAGTCGAACTCCGCCGATAAAACCGGCTATCAAAGCAACTTGTTTCTTTGCGTCTGAAATGTTTTCCAAGGGCTCAAGTGTCTCTGAGTTTGCAATTGTGAAATACTGAAGTTCTATGGACTCTTTTTGAATAAACCGCAATGTTGCTTCTTCAATAAGCTCCTTCACATTGTTGAAATGCTTGTGTTCCTCAATGTATGAAAGAGCCTTTGAAAACGCTGTCGCCAGAGCGGCTTGCTCTATCGAAAGCCTTTTATTTCTTGAACTTAATGCCAATCCGCCAGAGGCGCGAATAGTATCACAACCTATAATATCCACTCCTATTTCATAGCGCATTACCCACTCCCGAATAACAGAAAACTGTTGGAAATCTTTCTTGCCAAAAAAAGATTTATGTGGAAGTACAATTTCAAACAAACGTTTCACCACCGTAATTACTCCGTTGAAATGACCTGGTCTATAGCGGCCTTCCCACTCCGTTGTTAGCGTTCCGAAATTATAGTCTTTCACCTCTTGTCCTTCCGGATACATTTCAGAAACACTTGGAACGAAAACAACATCGCATCCTGCTTCCTTCAAAAGAATAATATCGGCCTCCTCCGTTCTCGGATACAACAAAAGATCGTTCGGATCGTTGAATTGCGTGGGATTTACAAAAATGGAACAAACAACAATATCACAGTTTTCTCTTGCTGCGGCAATTAAAGACAAGTGGCCTTCATGCAAAGCGCCCATTGTAGGCACAAAACCAATTGTTTGGTTTTCGTTTCTGCACTTCGTGCTAAACGCCATCATCTCATCAACATGCTGTAAAACAGCTAATTCGCACGAAGTTCCCTTCATTTCAGTATTTTAAGGCCAAAAAGTTGCAAAATTCAAAAAAGATTTATAATATCTTTGCAAACTGAATTCAGGCAAACCTAAACATCTCTATGCAAAAAACAAAAGTTCTTTTTGTAAGTCAAGAAATTTTTCCATTCACCCCGGAATCGACAATAGCGAATCAAGTTCGTCAAATCCCACAAGCCATGCACGAAAGAGGCAAGGAAACGCGCATTTTCATGCCGCGATTTGGAAAGATTAACGAACGCAGACACCAACTGCATGAAGTTATTCGCTTGTCAGGAATGAATTTAATTGTAGACGATACAGACCACCCATTGATTATTAAGGTAGCCAGTATTCCACAAATTCGTTTGCAGGTTTACTTTATCGACAATGAAGAGTTTTTCCACCGAAAAGCTTATTTGCACGATGAAGCAGGAAAACCATTCTCCGACAATGGAGAGCGAATGATTTTCTTTTCGAAAGGAGTGTTGGAAACGGTGAAAAAATTAGGCTGGGCTCCAGATATCGTTCACTGCCACGGTTGGTTCTCTGCTTTAATGCCACTATACGTGAAGCACGTTTTCGCAGGAGACCCACATTTTGCAGACAGTAAAATAGTAATCTCTTTGTACAAAGACGATTTCGCTGGCTCAATTGACAAAGGGCTTTCTAAAAAAGTTCAATTCGATCAAGTTGGTGCGCAATACCTCGGAGATCTTTCTACTTCCAATTATGTTAACCTTATGAAAGTTGCTCTTGCTCATGCTGACGGAGTAGTTATTCACGATGCTGACATTAATCCAAAACTAATGGAAGAAGTTAATACACTTAGCGTTCCGGTTTTAAAAGCTTATGAATGTGAAGATTTCCATAGTGCAATCGATGAGTTTTTTGATACCGTTCATGCTGCAAAACCAATTTTGATAGATTAAGTCATGAGGAACACCCTCTTCTTGCTCTGCGCCTTTGCTATCGTTGTTTTCAACGCCTGTAAAAAACCTACGGATTTACAAGCAGACGGACTACTTCCTCAAGAAGATGTTTTGAACGCCAATCAAACAGACACGGCAAGCATTGTTAGTTTTACTGTTCGCGAAGACACGTTATCTACAGACGAGCTTTCGGCTTGTTTGCTCGGCTCATATTCAGACGACACCTTTGGAAGAACGATTGCCTGTTTCGCCACTCAATTCGTACTTTCAGGAGCAAGCCCAAGTTTTCCTGAAACTTTCGAAGTCGACTCTGTAATTTTTTCCGTCGCCTATAGTGGTTATTCATACGGTTCTTTGGGAGAGGGTTATTTATCAGTGAAAGAGTTGAGTGCAGACTTACCCAAAACTGCAGGTTTCAATAGTTCATATAATGCCCCTGTGCTTAATGAAAATTTGTTGGAAGATCCGCAGCAAATGTTTGAATTCAGACCGAAAACTTACTTCTTTGGAACACAAGATTCTCTTGCTCCACAACTTCGAATTCCATTGAAAACGAGCCTAGGTTCTAGACTGCTGCACCCTTCAGATTCAACTGCTTTAGAATCCGATGAAAATTTCCAAACTTACTTCAAAGGATTAAAAGTTGAAGCCGGGTCATACCCCATGGGAGTTGTTGGCCTTGATTTAACAAATATCAATAGTAAAATAACGGTTTACTACCGCTTCGATAATGGAGGGTTAGCAGATACTACCTTTTACGAATTTCCTGTAACCTCCGATTGTGGGAGATATTCACACCTACAACATTTCTATCAATTCGCTGCACAACCAGTACTTCAAGAATTAAACACTGCAGACACCCTTGCAAATCAATCGCAATTGTTTCTTCAAGCTGGCGCGGGTACAAAAATTAAATTAGATCTTCCGCATTTGTTAGATCTGCAATTGAATGCGGGAAGAATTGTAAACAGGGCGGAACTTATTATTCCTTTTGATGTAGACGCACGATATGCACCCTCTTCGCAGATTTTTATTTTCTATCAAAACGACGAAGGTAATCTTGTTGCCTTACCCGATCAGTTCAGTGGAACTATTGGCGGTGGGGTTGAACTAACAAACAAACGTTATAGACTGAATATTACACAATACATTCAAAAAGTAATTTCAGGCGATTTAGAAAATAAACCCTTGTTCATTGTTTCAGGTGCGGCGGGGGTTTCAGTAAACAGAACCGTAATTCACGGACCTGATTTTTCTGAAGATAAAATGCAAAATTTGCGCTTGATTATTACTTATTCAAACTAATCTCATTTTATATGTGTGGAATTGTTGGTTATCTCGGAAATGAACCTGTTTACGAAAAGGTAATTAAAGGACTTAGCAGATTAGAATACCGCGGTTACGACAGCGCTGGTATGGCATACATTGAAAACGGCGAACTCGTTGTAAAAAAATGCAAAGGGAAAGTTGTGGATTTAGAAAATGTAGTGGGTTCTGTTAAGCCGCTTTCTCATATTGGAATTGGACACACTCGTTGGGCAACTCATGGCGTTCCCAATGACGTAAATGCTCATCCGCATTGCAGCGG
>CALCNZ010000191.1 GCA_937897625.1 uncultured Flavobacteriales bacterium | reverse complement strand
TACGAGATAAACATCGGTGACTGGAGTTCAGACGTGTGCTCTTCCGATCTGTTTATAACGAAGTGATTGATGGTCTGGGTTTTTCCTGGACTGGAAGAAGTCTTGGCAAGACCCTTTTTGTTCACGAGCATGTTAATGAGTGAACTCTTTCCTACATTCGATCTTCCAATGAATGCGAATTCAGGGTAGATCGGTGGTGGACATTTGTCGGTTTCTACCGACGACTTTACGAAGGAAGCAGAATGAATTAATTCTTTGCTCATTTTGCTTTATATGTTTTGCTCTTTTAACCAAGCGTCAAGTATTTCATTGAATTGCACCGACTGTTCCATCATAGGGGCATGTCCGCATTCTTCAATCCAATACAACGAAGCTTGTGGAAGCTTGTGTTGAAATTCTTCAGCGACTTCGGGTGGAGTAATGGTGTCGTTTTTCCCCCAGATTAAACAGGCTGGAATATTCATGTCTTTTAAGTCATCTGCCATGTTGTGGCGAATGGCACTTTTCGCAAGGGCCAAGATGCGAAGCACACGGTTGCGATCGTTCACTACGTCATAGCATTCATCTACCAATTCGGGTGTGGCATGTTTCGGATCGAAGAACGTAAGCGCAACTTTTTGACGAATAAACTCTTTGTCTTCTCTTCTTGGAAAGCTGGAGCCAAAGGCGTTTTCATAAAGCCCACTGCTTGCTGTAAGAATGAGCGATTCTACTTTTTCAAGATGGTTTTTCGTGTAAACCAACGCTACGTGTCCACCCAATGAATTCCCAAGTAGATTCACTTTGTCCCATTTCTTGTAAAGAACGAAATCGTGAAGAAATTCAGCCAGCGATTTTACACCGGTAGAAAGCAGGGGCATGGTGTAAAGCGGGAGCATCGGAATAACCACCTTGTAACGGGGTTTAAAATGTTCGACCACGTCTTTGAAATTGCTTAACGCGCCGAATAAGCCATGAAGTAGGACGAGCGGTTTGCCTTCCCCTTCCTCAATGTAGGTGAAATTGCCGTCGGTTTTTAAAGTGTATTCCATAATCTATAGCTGACGAATTTACGCGATTCTGCTCGAGAACAGTCAGGGAATGTTACAAGCAATGAACAATTCGAGGTGAATTTAGGTGTGTGTTCATTGTAATTAACATTTCCCACTTTTTCCCACCGTATTAAATTTTATCTAAAAGCTTTGATAAACAAGGCTTTTAATGAAATGAAAGGGTTGGTTTGTCGGGGAAGTTTTTAACAAAATGGTAATTTTAGGTTACTTAGTGGTAAAAAGTGGGAAGAAGTGATTATTTTTGGAAAACAATTCACAATTGAATGTTAAACCTACTCGGAGAATATCACTGTAAAGTCGACGCGAAAGGGCGCTTGCTCTTTCCTGCTCGCTTGAAAAAGCAGTTGGAAGATGTTCTTCATCACGGGTTGGTCGTGAATCGCGACATCTTCACGCAGTGTTTGGTGGTTTATCCAAAACCAGAATGGGACATTGTAAATGAAGAGATGTCGAAGTTGAGCAGATACAATCAGAAGCATCAAATGTTCCAGCGTAAGTTTATGAAAGGCGCTACGCATCTTGAATTGGATAGCGTAGGTCGTTTGTCATTACCAGCGAGTCTTTTGGAATATGCGGGAGTTGAAGGATCTAAGAATGAGTTGGTGATTTCGGGTCTTGGGCAGAAGATGGAGATATGGGCGTTGGATCAGTACAACGCTGAGGTGTTGGGTGAGGAGATGGATTTTGGAGCGTTGGCAGAAGAGGTGAGAAAAGATATTGACGCAAAAGGCGACAAGTAATGG
>CALCNZ010000190.1 GCA_937897625.1 uncultured Flavobacteriales bacterium | reverse complement strand
CAGATCCGCCATGTGGCGACCCACCGCGACGCGGTGCCACCCACTTTCTCAGCCACGATTACCCTGCAAGCACACCAACGCGCCGCCGATTACACCGTGGTCAAAACACGCTTCGGTCTGATCGAATTGGCCTGGGGCGCGGCCCTGACATTGGCCTGGACCCTGCTGGGTGGCTTGTCAGCATTGAACGGCGCGCTGCTAGACACCATGGGTGCGGGCTTGTGGCAACAACTAGCGCTGGTGGGCGCATTCACTGCCATCAACGCAGGAACACATCAAGGAGTAATCACTGTTTCAATAACAGGAAATACCACTGAGCCTGCGTCACCCACCGCACTTCTTCAATCTTCTTCACCAAGCAATTACACATCTATTCTTATTCGTCCTTCAGGAGGAAATTTCACGGTTAATTCATCGGCAACTCCAACAACGAACAGAGGAATTATTGAATTGAATGGCGCCGATAATGTGACCATCGACGGGGACGACCCTTCAACTTCGGGCACTAGAAACTTAACCATTCAGGGTGCACTTTCCTCAAACATTGTAGCGTGCATTCGTTTGTCTTCAGCAAGCACGGTAGGTGCAAACGGTGCGAACAACATAACCGTTAAGAATTGTGTAATTGTCGGAAGTCGAAACAGTGCATTAGCCGTAAATGCATCCTACGGAATTAACCTTTCGAATTACAGCACCACAACAATGACAACAGGCGCCTATTCAAGCTTGAATACGCTCATTGACAACAATGAAATTCGAAGATGTTATGTTGGAATTTATGCGAATGGGGGATCTGTTTCCTATCCGAATACTGGACTAATTATTCGAAACAATATCATTGGTTCCGCCACCATCGGCGAGAATATTGGTCAACGTGGAATTTATGTTTCGAATACTGCCACATCAACGGGATCGGCGCTTTTAGAGGCTAACGATATTCGTTGCGGTGAATATAGCGGAACGGGTTATTCTTCGAACGTTTACGGAATTGAAGTGGCTGCGAACAATTACGGTGTTCGAATTTTACGCAACAACATTCACGACGTTCAACAATCAAATTCAACCGGTTGGTCTGCCTTGGGAATCTACATTTCGAGTGCAACGGGAAACACGTCGGGTTTCATTCAGAACAACATGATTCGTGATATTGTGGCCGCGAATTTTTCTTCCACCGTTTCACAATATGCCTCTCAAGGAATATACAGTGCGGTAGGAATAACGGGTTATTCCATAGATCACAACACAATTGCATTAACAACAGCCAGCACCTCTGGAAGCGTTGCACCGCCTTTCTCTTCGTGCATAACCTTGAATTCTGCAGCGAGTTCGCTTACTTCATTTCGAAATAATATTTTAGTGAATTCCATTGCAAGTTCAAATGCGTATGGATTCTACACCTTAGCAACAGCAAATATTTCAGGAGCTACCGTGAATAATAACGACTACTATGTTCCTTCGGGAAATGTGGGATTTTATAATGGAAGCAATGCCGCTACTCTTTCCATTTGGAAAACAAACACGGGAAAAGATGTCAATGGAATTTCTGTGAATCCGCCCTTTGTTTCCTCAACAGATTTACACTTGAATGTATTGAATGCTGGAATTATTCCATTCAACGGAACGGGTGCAACGGGAACAGGAGTTACGGTAGATTTCGATAATGCAACACGTGCGGCTAATCCAGATATTGGAGCCGATGAGTTTTCATTGTCGGCATGCTCGGGCACGCCAACCGTCAGTTCTATTGCGGCCAATCCTACTGTTCAATGTGGAACGGGCGTTTTTGTTTTAACTGTTGTTCCTGGTGCAATAAGCGAATACACCTATCAGTGGCAAACATCAACCAACGGCGGAACCTCGTGGACCGCGGTTTCCGGAGCCACTTCAAGTGTGTACACCACCGGGGTTAACACGGCAACACAACTGTATAGATGTGTGATTACCTGCGCCGTTTCCGGGCTTTCCGTAACCTCTTCTTCCGTAAGCGCAACAGTGAGTACGAATCCTACTGTAACTGTGACAGCCTCTAACGGTGGTGTGTTTTGTGGAAGTGGAACGCTCACTGCAGCAGGTGCTTCAACGTATGTTTGGAATGCTTCATCAACTTTAAGTTCATTAACGGGAGCAGTAGTTTCTTCAACGGCATCAACGTTAACGACCTATACAGTTACAGGCACAAACGCTGCTGGATGTTCTTCGCAAGCTTCTGTTACAGTAGGCCCACCGACCATCGTTATTAATTCATCTACACCGCTGTTCTGTCAGACAGGAGGGGCAATTTCGTTGATTGCGAATTCCTCTATTGATCCAGACATTTCCTACACATGGCAAGTTCAGACTCCAAGTGTTACCAACGTTACAACGAGTGGTTACACATTGAATTGTACCATTTCAGAAACGTCTGAATTTAAAGTTACAGGCACGGGGTCTGGAGCTTATGCTGGGTGCGTTTCTTATGGATATTTAAGTGTTGGAGTCTATCCGTTGGCGCAGGCCACATTGCAAACAACATCTCCAGTTTGTTCCGGAATTTCTACTGCAATAAACAGCGGATTAAGTGCAAGTAACTATGTGTTTTCATCACGTTCTTATGCATCCACGACTGTTCCTGCGAACGCTTCAACACTTTGCACGAATGGCGTTTCAATAACTCCAATTGGTGGTGGAAATTTAGATAACGGCGGTTGGGATAATATTCCGGTTGGATTTTCATTCAATTTTTTCGGGAACAATTATACAAGTCTGGCAGTAAGTACAAATGGATTTTTAGTCTTTGGTCCAGTCATCGGATTTGGAACCACAACCGGGCAGCTAGGTCAAAATACGTTTAGTAATCTTGGGGGTGCTTTTCCGAATACCAACAATCCGGGCAACATGATTGCCGTAATGGCGGGCGATCATTATTTCGGAAATGAAACGAATGGCTCTGCCACTGGTGACATTTATTATTGGACAGAAGGCTATGCGCCAAACCGAAGATTTGTGTTGTATTACAAAGAGGTTAATGCGTGTTGTTCCGCATCCAACCCAACATTTTCAGCGCGTGTTGTCCTTTATGAAACGTTAGGAATTGTAGATTTATTCATAGACAATAATTTGCAGGCAGGTCCTAATTCTGTAGGTGTACAGAACGGTTCGAAAACGATAGGCGTTTCACCATCGGGTTTGGATTACTTCTCGAATTCAATTACATCTGGACAGGCTTGGCGTTTGTTTCCGCCCACAAATTTTTTAACGACGTGGAATCAAAACACGGGGTCTGGGAATGTTCAATTTGCAAGCGGATATAATTTGTTTTCACAGACGGTTGCGCCAACGGTTTCAACCACCTATAATTTAACCTATACCAACACACTTACGGGATGTTCGAATGGAAGTTCGCCAGCTTCAGTTACGATTAATGTACTTGGTTCTACAGCCCCAACCGGAGTAGTAACATCCAGCTCTGTTCCCTCTATTTGCAATCCGGAAACAGTTACACTCTCTACGAATTATTCAGGTTCGTTGGCTGGCCTTTCTTTGAATTGGCAATCGAGTTTGAATGGAACAACTTGGACCAATATTTCGAACGCTACAGGTTCAACCCTTACAACAACGCATTCAACGCCGACGTACTATCGCTTGCAGTTTATTGCTTGCGGAGGAACTCCGAGTTATTCTTCTTCGGTGTTGGTTGGACATTCATGCGGAATACCCGGATGCACGGTAGCTTCGGCATGCAACTACAACGCGAGTGCAACCGTGAATGATGGATCTTGTGTTTACGCAACCACGTGGTATTTAGATGCAGACGCTGATGGTTATTTTGTTTCGCAGACATTGGCTTGTTCAAATCCAGGAGCGGGTTACACCGCAACCGCTGGAATTTCCGGAGACTGCAATGATGCAAATGCACAAATACATCCAGGTGCAACCGAAGTGTGCAACGGTCTAGATGATAATTGCAATTCTTCCATCGACGAGGGATTAGCAACATCTAATTCAACCACCACAAGTGCATGTGATTCATACACGTGGTATGTGAATGGACAAACGTATACATCAAGCGAAACCTATACTTCGGTAACAGGATGTCACACGGAGACGTTGGTTTTGACGATTACTCCAAGCACAAATATTACGACAACGGTTAGTGCATGTGATTCATATACGTGGTCGGTAAATGGAATAACCTACACCACAAGCGGAAGTTACAGTTCGATAAATGGTTGTCATACTGAAATTTTGAATTTGACTATAACACCAATTACTTCGAATACAACCACGGCGATTGGATGCGATTCCTATACATGGAATTTAAATGGAATGGTATACACCACTAGCGGAACATATTCTGTAATTTCTGGATGTCATACCGAAATTCTTTCACTAACAATAACTCCAAGTTCTGTTTATTATGTAGATGCCGACGGAGACGGTTTTGGTTCAACTACGACAGCGAATTTTTGTACAGCTCCTTCCTCTGGTTATTCTTTGGTGGGTGGCGATTGTGACGATTCTCAATTCACAATTAATCCGAATGCTTCTGAAGATTGTTTCAATGCGTTAGACGATAATTGTGATGGAAATATAAACGAAGGTTGTTTGTCGGCTCTTCCTGGCGAGGAACCCTATAATTCGATAACTGCTCCTAGCGCGTATTACAGCTACTGCAGCAGTTTCTACGGCACGCTTGCTGGTGCCTTCCCGAGCACATTGGCACAGAGCACTTGTATTACGGGAGAAGATCGTTGGTACAACTTCACCACCCTTTCAACCGGCGTTACCATTTTTGTTGGAAGCAACGCGAACGATATCGTGATCGAACTTCAAGATGCCAACGGCAACGTAATCGATGTTGAAAATACAGTTGTAGGAATAGGTACGGAAGTGCTTACCAAAACAGGTCTTACCCTTGGCGCAACCTACCGCGTGGGAATAAGAAACTACAACAGCGCAGCACAAGCAGGCGGACAGTTCTCTGGATGTATCCGTCACCTTCGTGCAGGCGGAGCCGACAGCGGAACAAGTGCTACCTGGCCAAGCACGATAGGCATGTGTAACGTGTTCAAGGCAGCATACTGCGGAGGAACAGGCGTTCAATACAGATATACCTGGACCGGCTTAAGCGGTATCGCAAACGGACAAGTATACACGAAGACGCAAACGAGCGACTACCTCACACTTACTAGCGTAACCCCTATGCTTCCTGCAGGCTGCACGTACAACGTATTGGTAACCACTATTTACACGATACCTAACGGAGCAGGCGTGAACGAGTTGTTCGAGATGCCAGCAGCAAGCCCAACGCTTATTACCATTTCCGCGAACCCATTGACCTCTCTTCGCACGAGCGATCAGTGCGCTGCTGGTCCACGCTACAGAGGTGCAGTTGTTGCTTCGTTGCCATGGGTGTGCGGAGTAACGAACTGGCGTTGGAGATTTACAGAAGTAAATCCGTTGAACCTTCAAACGGTAGGCTTACCGATTGAACAGAACCGCGGAGCGGCTTCCAACTACCTAACGCTTTCAACGGTAACTGCTCTTCAATACGGGAAGACGTATGCTGTTCAGACCTCACCGATTTACAGCTACACCGGCACGAACTATCAGTGGGGACCTGTGACGTACATGTGTATCATTGGAAGTGCGGGACTCATAGTAGATCCGATGGAAGGTGCTGCGCAAGGTGGTTCTCAAGATTCTACGAAAGGTGCTTCGCAAGACCTTCCGCAGGACCTTGCATCGGATCTTTCACAGAATCTTGAATTAAGTGTTTATCCGAATCCGAGCCACGGAGAAGGGGTAACGATTAGCATGTCTGGAATTCATTCAGACAATGTTCAATTGAAAGTATACGATGCATTGGGAAGAAAGATTGAGAGCAAGCGCTATGTTGTAGACGGAACGCTTCAAACGACCTTGAGTTTCCAACAAGAATTATCAGACGGGCTTTATTTGATTGAAGTAACATCGGGAACTTCAACGAAATCTGCACGCCTCCTCATTCAAAGATAATCGCGCAGTGTTATCCGGAACGGTCATCCACGAAGTGGTCATCACAACGTGTTATGTCATCCACGAATTGGTCATCACAACGTGTTGTGTCATCGCGTAGCGTCGTACTTCGGGTTGGCTTTTTTCGTTTTCATGGACAAGTTCTGTCACTTGATAACTTTTTTAGATAAAACAGGACTTACACGAAGGTGAGGAGGGCTTTCTAATGGGGTAATTTCGCGGCCGAAAAGAAATCGTTTGAACATTTTAATTAAAATGAACGGAATGAAACTTTTTGTTAAAGCTATGCGTATGAAAACGAACATGTCATCAATTACTCTCCCTACAATGAAAAAGGACAATTTTCGTTTCAAGATTTTTTTAGTATTTGTATTTTTTACAATTACTGCAGCGGCAAGTGCTCAGAGCATTTTCGAGAATGCAATTACAGGAGCTAACCCAAGTACGAGTAACCCTTATTCAGCCGGACAAGTAATAGTAACAGGTATTACTTCAAATGGAATTGGGTACAGCGGTGGCTTGAATAATGCAAACGCCACAGACAGATACAATGCAGGAAGTTGGACAACCAGTGGTACTATTAATACAGGAGATTATTTTTCTTGGACAATCACCCCAGGAAATTGCTACGAAATTGATTTCACAAATCTGGTAATTGCCTATCAGCGAAGTGGGAACGGCCCGCAAAATCTAGCTTTGAGAAGCAGTGCAGACAATTATGCTGCGAATATTTGGTCAACAACAGGGATTCCCGCTTCTGAACAAACATCAACGATTTCATTGAGTGCAGGTAGTTTTCAGAATTTAACGACAGCAATCACCTTTCGATTGTACGGCTGGAATGCGGGTAACGGAAACGGGACATTTTCAGTGAACTCATTCATCTTTAATGGAGCGGTAAATTCACTAAACACTGCTGTAGGAGGTGCTATTTCAGGTACCTCTTCTGTATGTTCAGGCAGTAATTCAGTTTTATCTCTATCGGGTTCTTCAGGAAATATTCAGTGGCAAACTTCGACGGACAATATCACGTTTAACAACATTACGGCTGCAACAACTTCAACCTATACAACTCCCAATTTAACGGCTACTGCATATTACAGAGCCGTTTTAACTGTTGGTTCATGCCCGGCAGTTTATTCAAACAGTTATTCAGTAGATATTACCACACCTGTATTTTCGGCAATAGACGGATCTCGCTGTAGCACCGGTACAGTAAACTTAGGTGTCAACAATATTTGTCCTCCTGCTGGTTCAACAACTAATTGGTATGCGTCTTCTACGGGAGGTGCATCTTTGGCTACAGGAAATACTTTTGTGACTCCATCCATTTCGAGCACAACAACCTATTACGCGAATTTGAATTTTTCCGCGGGTGCATCGCTTTCAACCGTAAATCACTCGGCGACTTTACAGCGTGGATTGATTTTCGATACCTACGTTCCTATTATATTGAACTCTGTTCAGATTAACACAAACAGTGCAGGTTCAATTACATTGGAATTGCGAAATAATCTGAATCAGCTTGTAGCCGGCACTTCTGCGGTAGTCTTTTCTGCTGCGTCTGGAACAAACACAGTTCCTTTGGGATGGACCATTCCAGCTGGTACAGGTTACAGAATCATTAAGACTGCAGGAACCATTCAATTTTCAAGAACTGATCCATTTACTTTTCCAATTGGGGTAAATGGCGTGTTAGATATAACAAGTTCTGTTGATAATGGTGCAGTAGATAACACGCGTTATTTTTATTTCTACAACTGGAATATTTCAACCCCGAGAATCCCTGTAGTGGCAACCGTTAACAGCCTTACGACGCCAACATTCACACAAGTAGCTGCAATTTGTTCAGGGGCAACTTTGAGTGCACTTCCAACCACATCGAACAACAGCATTACTGGAACTTGGTCTCCAGCGTTAAACAATACGGCAACAACAACATACACCTTCACTCCAACAGCAGGACAATGTGCTTCAACAGCCACGATGACCATTACGGTAAATCCGAACTTACCAGCAAGCGTTTCTATCTCTGCAAGTGCAACAACAATTTGTTCAGGTACTTCAGTAACGTTTACTGCAACTCCAACAAACGGC
>CALCNZ010000189.1 GCA_937897625.1 uncultured Flavobacteriales bacterium | reverse complement strand
GCAAGCGGAAAAGTGTTTCCACTTGAGCTATGGAATGGTTGAACTTCCTGAAGGCAAAATGAAAAGCCGTGAAGGAACTGTTGTAGATGCCGACGATATTATGGCAGAGATGAAGCAAGTGGCGAAGGAAGTTGCCGAGGAACAAGGTAAGTTGGAAGGAATGTCAGACGAGGAGAAAGATCATCTTCATCATATCATTGGAATGAGCGCGTTGAAGTACTTTCTGCTTCGCGTAGATCCAAAGAAAAGTATGCTCTTCGATCCGAAGGAGAGTATCGACTTCAATGGCAATACGGGCCCGTTCATTCAATACGCATATGTGCGTACGCAAGCCATTTTAAGAAAGGTTGAAGGAGAATTGAGTGAACTGAATTACACTGGAGAGTTGCACATAACCGAAAGGCAATTGATTAAGTATTTGCTTGATTTGCCTGCGGCCTTCGAAGACGCAACAAAAACATACAACCCGGCTGTGCTAGCCGCTTACACCTATGAATTGGTTCGCGAATTCAATAGCTTTTATCAGCAATGTGCAATCCTACGCGAACCTAATAACGAGTTAAGAGTTTTTCGTTTAGCACTCACCAAACAAGTGGGAGAGGTTGTGAAAAAAACAATGAATGTATTGGGAATTGAAATGCCCGAAAGAATGTAACTATGTCAACAAGTGAAGTGAAATTAAACACGATTGAAGAGGCCATTGCCGATTTTAAAAACGGTAAAGTGGTCATTGTTGTTGACGATGAGAATCGTGAAAATGAAGGAGACTTCATTGCGCCAGCAGAAATCGTGACCCCTGAAGTCATAAATTTCATGACGAAGTTTGGCCGTGGATTGATCTGTGTGGCCCTTACACAAGAGCGCTGCGAAGAGTTGAATTTGGAACTCATGGTTTCCAACAACACCGATCCACATAAGACCGCTTTTACGGTTTCCGTAGACTTAATTGGAAACGGCTGCACAACGGGCATAAGCGCGCATGACCGCTCAAAAACAATTCAGGCTTTAATAGATCCAACGACTAAACCCGAAGATCTGGGAAGACCTGGACATATTTTCCCACTCATCGCGAAAGAAGGTGGAGTGCTCAGAAGAACTGGACACACAGAAGCCACTGTAGATTTAGCGCGTTTATGCGGAATGAAACCAGCCGGTGCATTGGTTGAAATAATGAACGATGACGGCACCATGGCGCGCCTTCCACAATTGTTGGAAATAGCAAAAGAATTAGATTTAAAAATCATATCCATTGAATCGCTTGTTGCCTATCGTCTTCAACGTGAAACGCTGATTGAAGAGACGCGCAAAGAATCACGCAATTGGATGGGAATGGACGTTGAGATAGTTCACTTTGCAAGTGAGTCTCATCAGCGCAATCATGCAGCTCTGAAGTTTGGAAATTGGAATGAAGGCGAAGCTGTTCCGGTTCGTGTGCAAGCAGTTTCATCGTATGGTGATTTCATAGATGTGCTTCTTCAACAACACAAATCGCTCAACAAGGCACTTGAAACCATTCAGTCAGAAGGAAAAGGTTTGCTAGTCTTGTTGGAAAACGAAAAGAGAAATAACGACGAGCGTGACTACGGAATTGGTGCGCAAATCATTCGTGCATTGAACGTTTCGAAAATGAAATTAATCTCCTCCTCTCAAGTTAGAAGAAGCGCGCTAGAAGGATACGGACTTGAGATTTCAGAATACATTACGCTTTAATATTGAAAATATGATTTTGCCAGTAATAGCATACGGAGATCCCGTTCTAAAAAAGAAAGCGGAAGAAATTGATGAGAATTATCCAAATCTAAAGGAGCTTATAGACAACATGTTCGAGACCATGTATGCCTCGAACGGCGTAGGAATTGCAGCTCCGCAAATAGGAAGATCCATTCGCTTGTTTGTGATCGACGCCTCTGCGGTTGCCGAGGGAGAAGACGGAGACCCTTCTTGCGAAGACTTCAAGCGAGTGTTTATTAACCCCATTATTTTCGAAGAGTCGGGAACTGAATGGTCTTGCGAAGAGGGCTGCTTGTCAATCCCAAGAATACGCGAGGATGTTAAGCGCAAACCAAAATTAAAGATCGAATATTACGACGAGAATTGGGATCTCTATGAAGAGGAGTTGGAAGGGTTTGCTGCACGCGTAGTTCAACATGAATACGATCACATTGAAGGAATCTTGTTCACAGACCGCATCAATCCGCTTCGCAAACAACTCCTAAAGGGAAAGCTTCGAGACATACAAAAAGGAAATATTTCCGCAGATTACAGAATGAAATTTTACAAAGGATGAGAACACTTTTTTTTATTACCCTAACTGCTATGCTGCTTGCTTCATGCGGCGGAAATAAAACGGCTGAAGCTCCGAAAGAAAAGAAAATCAATGGAGACTCATTGTTAAAAGTGGTGAACGATTTCGATGCAAACGTGAAAGCTGGAAACCCAATCATTAAGATGTCGCGTGAACAACTGTCGAATGTGGTTAGGGCCTACAAGGAACTTGCTTTAATTACCACAGACCGAAATACGCAAGTCATGTATTTTGAAAAGGCCGGCAGCATCAGTGGTGAAGCGCATTTCAACGAAGAAGTAAAGAGTTGCTTCGAAAGTACTTTTGCTTTGGAAAATGACAAGGAAAAACTAGCGGAATTACACTATACTTACGCATTCATTAACGATGCTAAATTGAAACAGTTCGATATAGCGCGACAAGAATATCAATTGCTAATAACAGATTTCCCCAATTCGTTTTGGGCGGAACAAGCGAAAATGGCGCTTGAAGTTTTAGGCAAAACAGACGAAGAGATTTTAGAATCTTTCAAAGCAAAGAATAAAGCTAGTTAGCTTGTTTTCAACGCAGTGATTTTTTGAAATCTAGATTTAGTGGAAATATAAAAGAAAATGAAAAAAAAGTCTTGTGGGATAGCAAGTTCTTTTTATTTTTGCAATCCAAAAGTTCTTTATAGTTAAGCGAGAGTAGCTCAGTTGGTAGAGCATAACCTTGCCAAGGTTAGGGTCGCGAGTTCGAGTCTCGTCTCTCGCTCAAGTTTCAAAAAAGCCTGATTGATTGTCAGGTTTTTTTTTATCTGAGTGTTTTGCCCGGATGGTGGAATCGGTAGACACGCAGGACTTAAAATCCTGTGAACCTTAAAGTTCGTGTGGGTTCAAGTCCCACTCTGAGTACAAAAGGCTCTCTGTTTACAGAGAGCCTTTTTTGTTTTTACCTTCTGAAACTTTCTGCATTCAATATGGATATTACAATACTTTAATATAAGTATCACAAAG
>CALCNZ010000188.1 GCA_937897625.1 uncultured Flavobacteriales bacterium | reverse complement strand
TCACCTTCGGTGATCAATCTTTCAGATCAATTCTTCGAATCAATCGCGTTGCGATTAGTCGTTACGATTTATCCGAAGGATTGATTGCGGAGCAATTGATCACGCAGTGATTGATCCGAAGGATTGATTGCGCAGTGATTGATCCGAAGGATTTCAGATTCGTAGTTCAGAGTTCCTCTTAAAACATTCTTGTATAAGACACCGACGGTATAATCGGAAAAATACTTAGCTGATAAAGCTTAATGCGTTGGTCGGCTCTGTCTACGCGGTAAAACAAATAGAATGGATTCTGCCTGTTGTAGGCATTGAAAATACTGATATTCCAAGTTCTGCTTCCGTTTATTAACTGCTTGGTGAAATTAATGGCTAAATCCAATTTGTGATAAGCGGGCATACGCGAACTATTTCTGCCGTTGTAAATCTGTGCAGTGGGGAAAGGAGAATACAACGGTTCGTTTGACTGCGGTGTGTTTTGATAGTTGAAATAATTGAATGCGCCATACTGCTGCTGCGCCAAGGTAACCGGACTACCAGTGCTGTACATCCAAGTTGCGGAAATGGAAATATTCTCATTGATTTCATGGTTGATTACCGCAGTGGCCACATGTGTTCGGTCGTAACGAAAAGGAAACCAATTCCCATTGTTTAAACTATCAAATCTCCGGTCGTTTCTAGAGAGTGTATAGGAACACCATCCCGTTGTACGTCCATGCAATTTTTGAAGTTGAAGATCAATTCCTGCTACCCGACCAATGCCTCCGTTTGTTACTTTATCTGTAATACTTTCATCGTTGGAAAAAAAACTAACTCCTTCCTGATACTCGACAAGGTTTGTGAACTTCTTCAAATAGAACTCTGCCGACCAATCCCATTTCTTATCCTCTGAAAGCGTGCCGCCCAATCCCACGGCTACTTGCATACAATTGCTTGGAGGCAACGCGCTCGTAGCAGGAATCCACAAATCAGAAGGTAGTCCCGCACCATTGCTGCTGAGCAAATGCGTGTATTGTTTCATGGTCACGAATGATCCTTTCACCACACTTCGTCGGCCCAGTTTTCTTCGCGCTAATAAACGTGGCTGAACAGAATAGAACGACTTGCGTTGAATGTTATAATTCGAAAGATGAACTCCAACAGAAAATCCTGTTTTCTCGCCCAACTTAATGTTGTCTTCTACATACGCGACATTCTCAAACCCAAGTAAGTTATTTTCTCGCTGATTACCTTCAATACTTGTCCCTGCATTTGGACCAGTGTACTTAATTTTCCCTTGGTTGAATTGATGAAGAATAGCGTTTACGCCGAATTGAAGTGAATGCCTTTCATTTACTTGCAGAAAAAAATCTTGTTTCACCAACAAATCAGTTACTCCAGAAGTAAACTGTATTCGCGTTTTCTCGCCGTAGTCATTGCTTCCATAAGGTGCTTGCTGACCGCTCACATTGTTATTGTAAGCATAGCGCGTAAATGCCAGTGTGGTGTTGCCAAACATTTTTGAAGAAAAAACGTGATTAACAACAAACGAATGTGCATTCCATCGACATCGGCATCGGTTGCTATTACAATGTTGTTATAACGCAAATCTTCGATGCTTTCTTCAATATCTAAAGCTGCTTGAAGCAAATTGAACTCTTCATTTTCATATACAATTTTCTTCGACATTCCGTAAGAATTCAACGGTTTACCACGCAAACTAAAAACGGCTTGTGTATTCACATCACGACTTTTGGTAATCGAACCCGATGCCGAATCTCCCTCGGTAATGAAAAGCGTACTTTCTAAACTTCGTGGATTTTTAGCATCCGTTAAATGTACACGACAATCACGTAGTTTTTTATTGTGCAAACTTGATTTTTTCGCTCTGTCTTTAGCTAATTTTCTAATTCCAGAAAGCTCTTTACGTTCGCGTTCGGCTTGTAAAATCTTACGCAAAAGTAA
>CALCNZ010000187.1 GCA_937897625.1 uncultured Flavobacteriales bacterium | reverse complement strand
TGGAATTGTCTTTACTTCCAGATAAATTGGTTGTCCACATCGCAATGATGAATCCAACGGTTCCCCAAACACGAATAGGAGGGAAGTCTTTCACTACATCGAAGTTGAACATTTTTAGTATGCGATACGATACCGAATTGGAAAGCGATATCGTAGGCATGTAGCAAATCATTGCTGCGAAAATCACCCAATAGAGAAGGTCGTATTCGGCCATTCCTGCGAGCGATGGAAACTGTTGTTGCAACCAACTCAACTGAGGAACAAGTAAAAGGAAGCATCCGTAAAGTATATGCAGTATGCCGTACAATCTTTCCGCACGCATCCACTTGTCAGCAATAATACCAATGAGTGAAGGCATTAAAATAGACGAAAGCGCAAGCGTTGAAAAGATAGCGCCGAACTGTCCGAAGTTCCAGTGTTTCCCGTCGATGCAATAAGTGCCAATGGTTGTTAACCACGCACCCCAAACGAAGAATTGTAAAAAGCTTAGAACGGTCAGACGCTGCTTAATCATGCTGAATGAGTTTAATTGTTAAAGGCTAGAAGCGTACATGCCGCTTCAATTGTTTTTTTCGATTTTAATAACTCCGCTGCTCTTGCATGCAGCGCTTGTTCCAACGCTTCTGCATTTCCTTCATGCTCTAAAAATAAGTCAGAAAGTTCCAATAATTTGTATTCGTTGACATCGGTCTCATTCGGAAGGGCTTGCAAGTTGCCCAACATTCCCAAATCATTTCCTGTTAAAACTTTCGAATAACGAATGTCTTCGGGCAATGCGTCTATACCGATTCCAATTTTTTCATTGGGCTTCGGAACTTCAAACAAACCGTCGATGGCTCTTACGTAATAGTCTCCACCTGCACGTGCAACAAGATCGGCTTTGAACATATCTATTCTTCCGTTTTCATCGAGAATGGAATCGTTGATGTGCACGCGAACGATTTCGCAAACCACGAGATTACCTGCGCCACCTTCGCTTCCTAGTTCAATGACTTCCTTCACTTTGCATTCCAACTGAATCGGAGATTCTGCAACGCGTGGAACGCGAATGGCTTCTGAAGCCAATTCAGTAACTCCGGACTTGATGAATTCATTTACTCCCGCAGGGTATTCAACGCTGCTTAACGAGCATTGTTGAACCAAGCTGTAGTTCACAATGTTGATCACGCATTCTGGAACGCGCTTTACATTTTCAGACGTATGCTTGGTCGTGTTGTCGCGACCTCTTCTTGCGGGAGAAAATATTGCAATGGGCGGATTGGCTGAAAATACGTTGAAGAAACTGAACGGAGAAAGGTTCGGTGTTCCGTTTTCGTCAATGGTGCTTACCCAAGCAATGGGTCTAGGCGCTACGCTGCCTAGAAGAAGTTGATGCAATTTCCCAACGGGAATTTCACCGGGAATGAATGTGGCCATATTATTTTTTTGAAAGCGCTTCCACTTCGGAAACAGAGTCCATGACTTTTTTCTTCAATTCATCTTTGAATTGGGCTATTCGTTGCATCAATTGCGCGTCGGCAATGGCTACTATTTGAGCAGCGAGAATTCCTGCGTTACGCGCACCATCGAGAGCTACGGTTGCCACGGGAACGCCCGCGGGCATTTGAAGAATGCTGAGAACGCTGTCCCAGCCGTCGATGCTATTCGAAGATTTAATTGGAACACCAATAACAGGAAGGGGGGTCAAAGACGCCGTCATTCCTGGCAAATGCGCCGCCCCGCCGGCTCCGGCAATAATTACCTGAACACCTCTACTGGCGGCGCCCTTAGCGTATTCAAACATACGGTCAGGCGTGCGATGAGCACTCACAACGCTAATTTCAAAAGGGACATTCAACAGGGAAAGAACATCTGCCGCTTCTTGCATAATGCGCAAGTCGCTTTGGCTTCCCATTATAATTCCTACCATAGTCTTTATAGTTTTGGTGTCACTCAAATCCTATGGATCAGAGTTTTACTTTTTGTTTCTTTTATCTAACTCATCTCTAAGCTTCGAAGCCAGCTCGTAATCTTCATTCAACAAGGCTTCGTCGAGTTTCTTCAAGATTTCTTCCGGAGTTAATTCTTCTTCCAAATCTTCTTCCGTTATGTCAAGATCGAAATCCAAGTCATCACCTTCAGTCAAAGCACGCATGTCTCTTCCAACTTCATCCATAACTTCTTTCGCACAGAAGATAGGCGCTCCAAAGCGAATGGCAATGGCAACGGCGTCACTTGTCCGCGAGTCTACTTCAACAATTTTATCATTGTTGCTTACAACAATGCGAGCATAAAAAATACCGTCAATCATTTGATAAATGAAGACTGACTCCACTTGAATTTCAAAATTCTCAGCAAGAGAGACGAAGAGATCGTGGGTAAGCGGACGCGTGATCGGCATTTTTTCCATGACAATCACAATGCTGTGCGCTTCAGCAGGACCAATAACAATGGCTAAACTGCGTGCACCTGCAATTTCAGTGAGCGCCATGACATAAGCCCCGTTCGAACTGCTGCTCGGGGTAATGTCTACGAGATCAAGCTGAATTTTATCGCTCATTATTTTGTAGCGTTGAAGGCTTTCGCCGCTGCAATTAATTGAGGAACCACTTCAAAGGCATCGCCAATAATTCCGTAGTCAGCTGCTTTAAAGAACGGTGCTTCAGGATCCTTGTTAATGACAACAATAACCTTCGAACCGTTAACCCCTGCAAGGTGTTGAATGGCTCCGCTAATTCCGACAGCAATGTATAAGTTCGGACGAATAGCAATTCCTGTTTGTCCAACGTGCTCATGATGAGGGCGCCATCCGATGTCGGATACTGGACGTGAACATGCCGTTGCTGCTCCTAATTCTTTTGCTAATTCTTCAATCATTCCCCAATTCTCAGGGCCTTTCATTCCTCTTCCCGCAGAAACAACTTTGTCTGCTTCTGGCAATGGAATAGACTCGCTTTCTTCCATGCGAACTTCTTTCACGCGAACACGTGCTGTTCCAACTTCCGCGTTAAATGCGTTAACTGGACAAGCTGCGCCTGAAGTGTTCACTCCGTATGAGTTCGGAAGAACGGTTACAATGCTTACTTCTGAATTCACAGAGACATGGGCAATGGCCTTTCCTGAGAATACGTTTTTCTTTACTGTGTTTCCTGAAGGTATAGCAGTAGCACCTGAAACCAATCCAGCGTTCAATCGAACAGATAGGCGAGGGGCAACTGATTTTCCAATTAAATCTTGAGAAAGAACAATTGCAGTGGCACCACTTTCTTTTTGAGCAGCCAACATAAGTTTGGTTATTTGCTCACCATCTGCAGCGCTCAATGCGTCCATCTTCCAAACTTCATTTGCACCAGCTGTTCCAAGAACAGAAGCATCAATACTTCCATAGGTAACTGCAATGCAAGTTCCTCCAGTGCTAACAGACCATGCTGTAGCATAAGAAACCGCTTCTAAAGAAGACTTCGTGAATTTACCGTTGTGGTGTTCTGCGAATACGATTGTTTTCATGTTCAGTTCGGTATTAAATGACTTTCGCCTCTTGGTGTAACAATGTGATTAACTCGGCAGCGTTCGCTGGATCTACAAATTTGCAAGCGCTCTTAGCAGGAGGCATTTCGTAGTTGCTTACCGAAGTAGATGCCGCAGCATTTTCAACGGAAATAACTTCCAACGCTTTGGTGCGCGCTGCCATAATTCCACGCATGTTTGGAATGCGTTGCTCTGCCATTCCTTTTGCTGCGCTGATTACTGCAGGAAGGTTCACTTCCAATACTTCCATGCCGCCTGTTACTTCTCTTTCACAAGTAGCAACACCGTTCGCAACATCAAGCTTCGCAGCCAATGCAACCAAAGGCATATCTAACAATTCAGCAACCATTCCAGGTACAACAGATCCGTTGTAGTTGATGGTTTCCTTTCCACATAAAATTAAATCGAATCCTTTGTCTTTCGCGTAATTCGCAATGTGTGTTGAAACACTAAGTGCATCTGACTCAGGAGCGTCAATGCGAACAGCATCGTCGGCACCAATTGCTAAAGCCTTACGAATGATCTGTTCGTAGTCTGCTCCGCCAACGCTAAGAACAGTAACGTTTCCGCCTTGCGCTTCTTTCAATTCTAACGCACGAACAAGTGCGTACCATTCATCATAAGGGTTAACGATAAAGTTTACCCCAGCCTCATCGAATGAAGTGTTGTTGTTGGTGAAGGCAATCTTCGACGTGGTGTCGGGTGCCTTGCTCACGCAGACTAAAATTTTCATGTTGCAGTTTTAAGGCTGCGAAGTTACGAAAGCATACGTGAAACTTTCGAATTTCTAGTCACGAATTATTGAATCATTTCCAACTGACGAGCGACCTTCTGAAGAATTTCGAAGACGGTCTCGGCCATAACGTTTTCGCTATCGAGGGTCGGATTAATTTCCGTGAATTCTAAACAGCAAATGCGTTCGTTTTGTAGCAACTCAAGAATCAAATCAGCCGCTTCGCGCTCGTTAATCCCGCTCTTCACAGGTGTTCCCGTTCCTCTTGACACAGTAGGATCCATAGAGTCTACGTCGAAACTGATGTAGATCTTGTCGCAGGCACTCAAGTATCTCAAGATCTCACGGCTCAACTTCGTGATACCTGTTTTACGAAGTTCATTGGTTGAAACGACCTTCACTTTGTTCTGTTTGATTAAAGCAGCTTCCTGCTCTTCGAAGTCGCGAAGGGTGATGTAGACTAGGTCACGGTATTCAATCTTCGGACAGATATCTCCCACATTCTTCAACATTTCCCACAAGTCAATGGTCTCGTAATCGAGGTCATTCACTTTCTCTTCAATGTTGTCTTCGTTCAAAGCGGTTGCCAAGGGCATACCGTGGAGGTTTCCGCTTGGACTCGTATATGGGCTATGCAAATCAGCATGCGCGTCAATCCAGATAACACCTACACGCGATTCCGGATAGGCCATGCGAATTCCAGCAAGGGTACCGCCCGCATTGCTGTGGTCTCCGCTCAATAATAGAGGAAAACGATTGTCACGAATGGTATCGCGAACCGCAGCGCCAATGCGCTCATACATTTTAAGCACACTTCGAATGTGTTTCGCGTAGCGGCTTCCAGGATTGTTGTGTAAAGCAGCGTTGTCGTTAGGAATGACAATGCTTCTATATTTTTTGAAAAAGCCAGAACGGAAGTCCAAGGCTGCAATTTTTAATGCGTCGACGCCTAAACTAGATCCGCGTGTTCCTGCTCCAACTTCACTCGGAACTTCGATAATTCGAATGTTTTTCGCTTTTTTGTTAATCATAATGCAAAGATAGTTATTGAAGTGCTCTTCTTACCCAATGTTCAGCGTGACCTTCCAGAATGTCGTAAAGAATTTCGAATCCTTCAGCCGGTCCAGTGTAGGGGTCTTCGACTTCTTCATCCACGAGGTACAAACTTATTTTTTCGAGATCAGATTCGTTCCGCGCCATGTCCGAAACATCGCTCAGATTCATTCGATCCATAACCAAAATAATATCGTAAAGATCGAAATGCTCAGGGATGAATTTTTGAACCTGGTGGTTGGATATGTCAACATTGTATTTTTTACCAATGGCCACAGAGCGTTTATCGGCGCCACTTCCAACATGAAATCCAAGTGTTCCGGCGCTCGCAACTTGCAACGGAAGGTTCATTGCATGTGCCTTAGCTTTTAATACTCCTTCGGCCAAAGGCGAGCGACAGATGTTGCCTAAACAAACACAGAGAATTCGTTTCATTTCTTTTCAACTCCTATTGCGAAAATCACATTTCGTTTGTTGAAGTCCCAATTCATTTCGCGCCATTCAGCAATAGACTTGGTAATTACATAACCGTTCTGACTGTGAACGTCGCAGCCAATGCAAAGTAAAGTTGTTGGCTGAAGATGCTCACGCAAGTCGTCATACACATGGTGACTGCGATAAGGAGCGTCCATGAACAACTGAGTCACTCTAAATTCCGAGGACTGTCTTTCCAACATTTTAATTTTCTTCATGCGCTCACCACGCTCACGCGGAAGGTACCCGTGAAAGGTAAATGATTGTCCGTTTAAACCGGAAGCCGCCAAGGTTAGCATAATTGAAGAAGGGCCTGTTAATGGTACTACTGGAATGCCCATGCGATGCGCTTCAGCAACAATGACCGCTCCCGGATCTGCAATGCATGGCATGCCCGCTTCACTCATGAGCCCAGCGTTCTTTCCTTCAAGAATTGGCTTCAACCAATCGTCGTAACCAAGTTCTTTACTGTGCTCATTTATAACGTTTAAAGTAATTTCCTCGAAATCTTTGGTGTAGCCATTTTTTCTTAAATAGCGTCGAGCTGTTTTCAACTCTTCCACAAAAAAGATATCCAATTCTAACATTAATTCATTGTTGAATGGAAGGTGTTCCATCTGGTGAAGATCTCCGATGGGAGTTGGGAAAAGGTATAGCGTTCCCGGATTTTTTTTAGACATAATCGGTATATCGAAGTGATATTTTTTTGCGTCCGTGAAGGTACTGCAACAATTCATTCAGTTGGAAACAAAAAAGACAGCCGAAGCTGTCTTTTCACGAAGTCTTGATTCCGTTTATAAATCGTCGAATGA
>CALCNZ010000186.1 GCA_937897625.1 uncultured Flavobacteriales bacterium | reverse complement strand
TCTTTAAGTTCGCCAAGGCTACCCAATGTTTTTGCCTTTTGGCAGGCATCTACTGCGTTACTCACTAACTCTCGCAAAAAGATCTCGTGATCTGAATACAAGAATTTTTTAATAATTGGAAAAATGTTTTCGGTCTGAACTGAAATATTTCCTTGTCTCATAGTTTTGATAATTTTCGCTCGTCCTTTCAACCAATATGCCACGCGCGGCATTCCGACAACCTGTCAGCGAACACTGACAAATAAAAAAGGGGCCGATTGCTCGGCCCCTTTTCCTATGCTAAAAAGTCTCTTAGCGAATTACGATGCGTGAAGAAGATGCTTTTCCATCTTTCACCATTTGCAATTCATAAATACCTGGAGCAATACCGTTAAGGTCTAGTTCAATGTTTTGAGTACCTGTACTAACAGTTACTTGTTTTGCTTGAACCATCTTACCTACTGCGTCAATAAGGTTTACATTCATTGCACCGCCTTTTGTGCTGTTCAAACGAACAGTCAAGTGGTCAGTTGCAGGATTAGGGAATACAACTACGTTAGAGATAGTCTCTAACTCTTCTACTCCAACAATTGAGATCACAACTTCTTCTCTTGGACCAGGACAGTCGAATGAAGGCGTGTGTGCATGCCAGTTGTAGAAGAAGTAATGGTAGTTATCTCCGTCTTGGTTTGTGTTAGCATTGGTAACTGTTGTACCTGTTATGCTAATTAAACCGTTTACATCGTATGGATATTGGTAAGGAGAAGCAACAGAGATGTCGCGGTCTCTCCACAATCCAGGATTAGCAGTGGTCGTTCTTAATCCGTAACCGTTTCCAGCAGGAATAAAGAAATTCAATGGAACGAAAGACTCTCCGTTTGGAATGTCTACTGTTGCAGTTGCAACAACGGTTAAGTTAGCATCAACCACTTCAATGGTGCGAAGACCTTGAGCGTTTGAGTAAACGTAAACACTGTCAAGAAATACATCTTCCAATGCATCGAACTTGTTGAAGTTGGTTGGAGTGTTCGCGAAGTAAGCACCGTTTACGGCATCGTTCGTTGCTTTACCACCGATTCCTACTACACCACCAAAGGTTGCAACGTCTTCAACCCAGAATGAAGTTGGAGAAGAAGTAATGGTTGGAGTAGTGAACGTTGATCCTGTTCCAATTGGAGATCCGCCTGTAGCAACATCGTACCACTGAAGGTTAGTTCCTGTAGCTGTTAAATCTGCAGTTAAACCTGTAGCTCCGATGGTCACATCAGCAGCAGTAGGAGCAGCTGGAGCGTCATAAACAATAACAGTTGTAGCTGGAGACAAAGCAAATCCGCAACCACCTTCAACTTGAACGGTATAATCACCAGGTAAGGTAGCATTGATTGTTTGAGTAGTTTCTCCGTTGCTCCACAGGTAGCTAGCACCTGCAGAAGCTGTTAATTGAACTGAAAGTCCTTCGCAGAAATCCAAAGCACCTGAAACAGCAACAGTAGGCGTTTGAACGCTTGTGTTAACAGAAACAGTAATTGCGTTTGAGTTTCCTGCACAACCGTTCGCATCGTATGCAATTGCAGTATACAAACCAGCATCGCTTACAGTGATTGTGTTGGTTGTAGCACCGTTGCTCCAAATGAAATTACTTCCATTTGCAGAAGCCGTTAAGTCTACAGTTTGTCCAACGCACAATTGTGTGTTTCCGCCTGCTGTAATAGAAGCAACTGGAGCAGTACAATTCACTTCAATGAAGCTGTGGTATTGATCAATAGCAGGGTTTGTAATAACCTTCATTCCACCAGCTGGCCAGTGAATGATTGCGTAATCGATAGAAGTAGCAGAACCAATACCGAAGTTCAAGATGTTCGAGTTGGTAATACCATAGCTCACACCCGAACGAACTTCACGGATCTGTGTTCCCCATGAACCGTGAATTTCAACCAATGCACCTACTGCATTCTTGTTTGAAATTACACCTTCCAAATTGAATCCAACCCAGTGATTGTTATTTCCACCATTGATTTGAAGGCGGTCAGCTACGTTACTTGGAGTTACGTATCCATTTGAATTACCGTAACCAGCATAAACGTCAACAAAACCATCATTATTCAAATCTCCCAAAGCAAATCCGTGCATGGTTTGTGGGTTGTTGAAAGCAGAAGGCATATTGGTAAATGTGTGGTTACCGTTGTTGCGGTAGTAACCGAATGAACCACCCGCGTACACTACATCAATAAATCCATCGTTATCAAAGTCAGTCATCTGACCTTGCATGAAAAATCCAGCAACGTTATCCAATCCTGAACCTGCCGTGATATCGGTAAAGTAACCTAATCCGTTGTTTTCATAGATTTTCAAAGTGCTACTGTGCGTGGTCATCATACAATCGAAGTCACCGTCGTTATCGATATCTCCAAAAGTTGCGGTCCAAGACTGTTGCAAGTTTACCAATCCACGTGCGTGAGCATCTTCATGGAAAACGTTGTTACCGTCGTTCACGAAAAGAAGGTTGGTGCGACGAACATCCAATGGATCATTAGAAGCCTGACGACATTTGGCCACCAATAAGTCTAGGTCACCATCACGGTCAAAGTCGCAAAACTCGTTACCGTAGTTACCAGACATTAATGGGTCAGAGGTTCCAGGATAGTTACCTGCGTATAAATTGTAGTTCAACAATTCAGTACCAGCACCGTCGGTCATGATGTTGTTTTGATCAACCATGTTTCCAGCACCGTCGTTTCTCCACATGTGCGCAGGACCATCGTCATGACATGCAAAGAAATCCAACCATCCGTCGTTGTCTACGTCACCAAGCGTGCAAGCTTGAGTGAAGATTCCAACAGGAAGCGTTGTTGTTACCGCTGTGCCATTAGCATCGATGTTATAAACGTGCAAATTGTCGTAAGCACCTCCGCTAATTACATCACCGAAACCGTCATTATCAATATCACCTACTGTCATTCCCCATTGTGAAGCACCCAATTGAGTACCTGTATTCACTTGAGTAAATGTGCCGTTGGCTTGTTGATACAAAATGCGCAATGTTGTGCTTTGGTCCAATACAACAATGTCATTTAAGCCATCCTTGTTCATGTCCCAAATACCCGTAACACCGCCGCTGTAGTAATTCCCTGGCAGCGTTCCCGCTGTAAAGGTCTGAGCTGTTGCAGCAGTAAAACTTACCAGTGCAAGGGCTAAAACGTAGAGTTTTTTCATAAAGGTTATTTTGGTTTTCAAATTTTTCAAAGGGCAAAATACAACAAAGCCCGTAAAAAAAATACGAGCCTTGAAAAAAAAATAAACAAATTCTTGAAAACTACATTCGAACGATAAGTTCTGAATACAATTCAGTTAAGTAGGTCTCATTGCTCTCGGCAATTGCAATAATTTCTTGTATGCTCGTGCGTTTAAGGCGGGCAGGATCGCAGGCATCCGTAAGAATGCTAATGGCACAACACGGAACCCCCATGTGGTTGCATGCAATAACCTCGGGAACTGTGCTCATTCCAACCGCGTCGGCACCAATTGTTCTTAAGAATCTATATTCGGCGCGCGTTTCTAGGTTCGGACCAGGCACAGAAACATAGACTCCTTCATTTAACGTTATTCCTTTTTCCTGCGCAATAGTCTTCAACATTTCATTCATACTCTTACTATAGGGCTCTAGCATATCTGGAAACCTATTTCCCAAATCTTCGTCGTTCGGTCCACGCAATGGGTTTTCCGGCTGAAGATTAATGTGGTCGTCTATAAGCATGAGTGACCCCAAAGCGAAATCGGGGTTCAGCGCTCCTGCAGCGTTTGAAAGAAGAATTCCCTTTGCTCCAAGTAATTTCATTACGCGAACCGGCAGCACCACCTCTTCCATGGAATATCCTTCATAGTAATGGAAGCGACCCACACACGCCAGAATTCGCTTGCCTCCCATTTCACCATAAATCAATTTCCCGAAATGGTATTCAACCGTAGCAATGGGGAAGTTCGGAATCATGCTGTAACTGAATTCCTTCAACACATGAATCTGATTAACCAAACCGTGAAGTCCAGTCCCCAAAACAATCCCCACATCTACCTGCCCTACTCCTCTTTTGCTAAGCCATTCAGCACTCTCTTGAATTTCTATCATATTCTGTAAATTATGTTTTTCTTCGTGTTGTAGCCAAAATGCTAACCTACTTATTTCTTGCGAATTAAAAAAGTTATTCACGGCTATTAACACTCCATACACAAAGGTCGTGTGTAAAACTTCATTCAGAAAAAAAATGTTCCAGAAGATAAAGCGACGTACTTTCGCTAAACGTGTGAAACACGCGTGAAACAAGTAAAAAGAACTTAAAAACCCCGATATCATGGGAAAAATAATAACCGTTGCAAATCAAAAAGGCGGCGTTGGAAAAACAACTACCGCCATTAATCTTGCTGCTGCATTGGGTGTGTTGGAATTCAAAACCTTGTTGGTTGATGCCGATCCGCAGGCAAATGCAACCAGCGGTGTTGGTGTTGATCCGAATACGGTTAAGACAAGCATTTATGAATGTTTGATTAACGATGTTGATCCTCGCGATATCATTATTACTACTGAAAGTCCAAACCTAGACCTTCTTCCTTCACACATAGACTTGGTTGGAGCGGAAATTGAACTGATTAACATGCCTAGCCGCGAGTATATGCTTCGCGGTTCGTTGAACAAGATTAAAGACGATTACGACTTTATTATCATTGACTGCTCACCGTCGTTAGGTCTGGTAACGGTGAACGCTTTGGCTGCTTCAGCAAGCGTTATAGTGCCCGTTCAATGCGAGTATTTCGCGTTAGAAGGATTAGGAAAATTATTGAACACCATTAAAATTGTTCAACAAAAATTAAACACAGAATTAACCATTGAAGGAATTCTGTTAACGATGTACGATACCCGTCTTCGCCTGAGCAATCAGGTGGTTGAAGAAGTGCGTATGCATTTCCAAGAGATGGTATTCGACACTTTAATTCACCGCAACACTACATTGGGAGAAGCGCCTAGCTTTGGTCAAACGGTGATTATGCATGACGCCTCGTGTAAGGGAGCGGTGAACTATTTGAATATGGCGCGTGAGCTTCTTCAAAAAAATAATTTGACGAAGATGGGCAGCGACGAAAAATACATTCCAGTAGATCATGAGTAAGAAACAAGCCTTAGGAAGAGGATTAAGCGCTCTATTGGAGCATTCTCCGGCATCGAGTAAAAGTGAACTCGTTTCTCAGACAGCGCCTCCAACAAATGAAAAAGAAGTTGGGCACGTGGCTGGACCGATTACCTTATTAAACATTTCGCAAATTGAAGCGAATCCTTACCAACCGCGTAAGGACTTCAACAACGACGCTTTAATTGAATTGGCAACGAGCATTGGTGAGCTCGGATTGATTCAGCCAATAACGGTTCGTAAAGTTTCTTCTCAGAAATACCAAATCATTTCCGGGGAACGTCGTTTCCGTGCGAGTCAAATGGCGAACCTGACAGAGGTTCCTGTTTACTTGCGTGAAGCAGACGACCAAGGCATGTTGGAAATGGCGTTGGTGGAAAACATTCAACGTGAGAACTTGAATGCACTCGAGATTGCCATTAGCTACAAGCGATTAATGGAAGAGTGCAGTTTAACAACTGACAAGCTTGCAGACCGCGTTGGTAAAGACAGAACAACGGTTACGAACTACGTTCGTTTGCTTCGCCTCCACCAGAAATTCAATTGGGCATTATTGAAAAGCGCATTAGCATGGGTCATGCGCGTGCACTTATTAACGCAGAACCCGAGAGCAAACAAATTAAAATTTTCAAGTTAATTCTTGAAAAAGATCTAAGTGTTCGCAAAGTTGAAGAGTTGGTGAAGGAAGACGATGCTCCGAAGTTGTTCGCTTCGAAAGCGAATCTTATGCCTCTGGAAATTCAGAAAATGCAAGCCGATTTGAAATTGCGTTTTGGAAAGAAAGCCAAGGTAGCCCGCAACGAAGGTGGTGTAGGAAAAGTAGAAATTCCATTTACAAACGACGACGATCTCGAGCGCATTATGACTATGCTCGGACTTAACGCCTAATTATGAAGCACGCGTTCATCGCACTTCTTATGCTTATTGCATTGAACAGCATTGCCCAAAGCAATGCTGTCGCTGTTTCAGACAGTTCCAAATTTCAATTGAAGTGGAACCAAAAACACAGTCCGCTTAAAGCCACCCTCTTCTCTGCTGTTGTTCCCGGAAGCGGACAAATTTTCAATAGAAAATATTGGAAAGCGCCAATAGTATACGCTGGATTGGGAACCTGTATTTATTTCATTTCGGACAACACAAAAAACTACCACTTTTGGAAGAACGCCTACATTGCGTTCAACGATACCGACCCGCTGACAAATCCGTCTGGAAGAGCTGCTGGACTTTCAAATAGCGCGCTTAATACCAACCAGCTTGCGTATAAAAAGCTTCTCGATGTTAGTTACATGAGTTTGCTTGGCGTTTATGTACTTCAGATAATAGATGCGAATGTCGACGCTCATTTATTTTCATTCGATGTGAGTCCGAACCTTTCGCTGAGATATACTCCGGTTGTTTCTCCTCGCTTCACCGGACTTCAATTC
>CALCNZ010000185.1 GCA_937897625.1 uncultured Flavobacteriales bacterium | reverse complement strand
AAGGTGAATGAAATCTTTCTGCGCATATCCTTGCTCATTCCAGAATTTAATCTTTTTGAATCCGCCCGATAAATCGTAGAAATTCCAATACAACGAATTCGTTGCATGCGCCATGGAATCTACAACTTCGTTAAAACGAATTCCCGCATCGATGTACCTTCCATTTTTATACAAGTCTTGCATTGATGTGAAAATGATGGATACATGCGGATTAATGGCCTTGAATTTTGCAACGGTTTCGTTCACATATCTTGGAATGTTATCATCCATTTTGTTCGTGTACAAAATGTTGTTTGTTCCGAAATCAATGATCACAACATCGGGTAGCAACTGCGGGGCGTGATCTTCGAGTTTTCCAATAGACAATACCGACTGAAATGCTGAAGCTCCAACACCGAACGATTCGTAGAGCAACCCCGATTTGTTTTCATGTTCTACATTTATTCCGTAGCACGTAAGTGTTGCACCTTCTTCGCCACCGCCGAGCCATTCCAATTCAACCGAACGAATTTCCCCTTCGAAATAAACTGGAAGAAAATGTTCACCCATGTGATTCAAAATAGAATCGCGATTGAAAACGTAGCATTGAGTTTCATTTATACAAAACTGAAACTCGGGAGTTAGTGCGTTCAACTCCATGAAAAGTTGCAAATAATATTTTTCAGTGGGGAATGGTGTGTTCACTGTAATGGTGAAGGAAGCCGTCGTATCTTTTGTACTCACGGTCATTCCACGAATACCCAATGGAATTTTAGGTGGAAGTTGGAAGCTCTTCGCATAGGTCCATTCTCCTGTATGAGATGTTTTGCTATTGATCGAATTGTACGTGTTTGCAGCCGAAAAAGGAAATAAAAATCCAGGCCCCGCATTGCCGTATTTCTTTTTTAAAAGTCCACTTGCTTGCGTAGTTACAATTTCGGATTGAATGTGACTGGCACCGTAATGATAGACGACCGTTCTTCCTCCGTTTAGCGCCTTGTTCATGTTCTTTTGGAAGAGAACGGCAGCTTCGTTGGTTGGAAATTGTATGTAGGCAAAGCTGGTGTCTACACCTAAGAGCTTTATCGATTCGTCATACGTTTGACCGAAAGAAATTAAGCTTGAAATAACTGAGCAAGCGACTAATATGTAATGCTTCATCATGGTGTTTCTTTTTCGAACTGCTTCACCTCTGGAGTGGCAGTCTGTCCTTCAACTTTGATTGTTTCCTTCGGTTTTGTAGCTGCTTTTTTGAAGCCTAAATTCCGCATCATTTGAATAGTACCTCTGCTCATGGCACCGTACATGCCCATTCCGAAAATAAGATCGTTAACGCCATTGTCGCGAATAAGCGTCAAGAGGTTGTGTTTCGAATAGCGAAAGTCTACCACCCAAATTTCTTCGTAGTGATTAACGAGGTAAACCGCAAACGCATTGCCCATAGAATTTTTTATTACACAGGCTTTGCGTCCGTTCTTCACACTGGTCGTAATTTTTTCCAAAGGTTGGTCTCCTGAAATAAAGCATGCATAGCCTGTTGCGCCGTTGAACAAGGTGCATTTTCTTGCGTTTTTAAATCCGCTCTCTGAATAAGCAACACTCTCTGTGGTAACTCGAGGTCTGTATAGTTCAAGCGTATCTGGATGCTCCTTCACGCTGACGTCTCTGGTAAGGTCATACAATGAGCCGAGAAATGCCCCGCGTTTTTCGTAGTTCATCTGAGAACGATCTACCGGTTGCAGTCCAGCAGATTTGCAGAAGGCTACATAAGCATGGTACGCGCCATTGGCCGTCCAGTGGTGGTCTGTTCCGAAAAACAATTTCTCATTTCTATGCGCATTCAATTCACCAAGCACATCTGCAAAGCGAACACCCGGCTGAAGGTTATCACGAATCGCATAAAGAGTTTGTTCATTCTTTCCATTCAAGTGTGCATATTGCTTCGCTGGAATGTAGGCACTCGACAACGGCGCAATGCATGAATAAACGGTAACGCCGGGCAACGCATTCGCGTAGTCGTTTAAGAGTTTTGCAAAAACGGGAGAGACAGCCGTGGATCCTGTGTTGGTCGTGTAAGCCGCGCCATTTATAATTAAAAGTCCGCCTTTGTATACTTCGTTGAAATCGTCTGAGCTCACTTCTAGGCTATCGGCTTTTTCGTTTTTTTGCTCCATGGCTGCATCAACAACCACCAGACGAATTTCATCTTCGAAATGAATGCCCATTTGGTAGCGTATTTTGTTGCTTAGCTGCAACAACCAATCGCGTTCGGGAAATTGGTCGTTTATGTATTCGCTAATTCCTTTGAAGTAGGCTCCCGAAAAATAAGTCGAATCTGTTAGTGCAGGCCATTGAGCTAACGTACGCTTTTCAGATTCTGAAATTTGTTTTTTTTCGCTTAGAAAAAAAGCTGTGCTAATACCCACCAACACCAGCGCTTGCAAGAAGATGCTAATTTTTTGAAACATGTTAGAAGCGGAAATAAATGAACGGATTGTAGGTATCGTCGATAAGCAGAATAGTGCCGAGCACTAGAAGTAATATGTTTATTACTGGAGCTCCGTACAAATAAAATTTGCTCGCGCGCTTATATACTTTATGCTCTGCGTTGAAAATTTCATTCCAGGGAATGCAGAGAATAATAACTGTAAGGAAGAAGTAGAGATAGCCGAACAAATCGTTTTTCAAATTCATTGAAACAGGGTATTCGGAAGAGAAAAGTGTCCTGACGAATGTTTTTAGTTTGTCGAAGTCGACGTAATAAAAAATGGCCCTGCTGAAAACAATTAAGATAAGTGTGTAGCCGTGTTTGAAAATGCGCGGGGTAACCTTCAACACGCGTTCAAGAAGTTTTTCGAAGATCATGCAACAGCCGAAGAACGCGCCCCACAGGACGAAGTTCCAACTTGCCCCGTGCCAGAAACCGGTGAGCAACCACACAATGAAAATGTTGCGCAATTGAAACTTGCGATTTCCACCCAATGGAATATAAACGTAGTCGCGAAAGAATCTACCCAACGACATGTGCCATCTTTTGTAGAAATCGCCAACGGAAGTTGCCGCATACGGATGTCTGAAGTTCTCCAAAAAGTTGAATCCGAAGATTCTTCCCAAGCCGATAGCCATGTCTGAGTAGCCCGAGAAGTCGAAATAAATTTGAATGGAAAACAACGTTATTCCAAACCACGCTTCCGGAGAAGAAAGATTCGTAAATTGAATTTCAAGATATTTTTCAACCAGAATACTTGCCGTATTCGCAATAACTACTTTTTTGAAAAGGCCTAGACAAAAACGATTGATTCCACTCCAAGCTTGGTTCCAAGATGACTTGCGATTGTTAATCGTGTCTTGAATTTCAGAATAGCGAACAATGGGACCGGCTACCAAATGCGGAAACATTGTAACGTAAACCATGAAATTCAAAAAACTCTTCTGAACTTGAATGTGTCCGCGGTGAACATCGAGCGTATAGGAGAGCGAAAGAAAAGTGTAGAATGAAATTCCTAACGGTAAAGTAATTCCCGGTTTTGTAAACGAGGTTCCAAAAAGCCAATTGGTGTTGTCTACAAAAAAATCGGCATACTTGAAGGTCATGAGCAACCCAATATTTATGCATATCGAAACCAAAAGAGCAAGCTTGGACCGTCCGCTGCCCTTGTGATTGCTTATGTACAACGCCATGAAGTAGTTGACAATGCTCGAAAAAAGCAAAAGTGTTATCCAAATGGGTTCGCCCCAGGCATAGAAAAGAAGGGAGAACAACAAAAGAATGAAATTCTTCCCTTTCATGCTCGGCATTAAAAAATAACCGAGCAACGAAACCGGTAAAAAGAAGTATATAAATATCAGACTCGAAAAAACCATGGAGCTGCTTGTTGGTAAGTGCGGCAAATTAAATTGAGAAATCCCAATGAACCCGCATAAATAAGCATAAATATTGACAATACAGTTTTAACTTAGCGATATGAATGATCAGTTTAAAGTGGGCGATTTTGTTCGTTTTCTGAATGACGAGGGTGAGGGCAATATTGTGAGCTTTTCAGGAAGCGATTCAGCTTTGGTGGAGGATAGCAGCGGTTTTGCTTTCGAGCACCCGTTGCGTGAGCTCGTTAAGATTGAAAATTCGAAACACGAGTTTTCACAATACAATCAAGTAGAGCCGAACACCCGCGAAATGCTCGATCGCAATTTAGATGCGCACGCCGTGAAGTCGGCTGCGAAGGATTTCAAGAATCGATACAAAGAACGCGCGGCGAATGAGTTCCCGCACAATGCCGATTTGTTCGAAGTTGATTTGCACATTCACGAGTTGCTCGACAATTACGAACGCATGTCGAACGGTGAAATCGTGACCATTCAAATGGAACACTTCGAGCGCATGCTGGCCATTGCTGAAAAGAAAAAGGTGAAGAAGGTTATCTTCATTCACGGAGTGGGGCAGGGAGTCTTACGCGCAGAGATTCGTTCATTCATCAAAAGCTTTTATCCGCAATGCGAATTCCTCGATGGGAATTATCAGAAATACGGACACGGTGCAACGGAAGTTAGATTCAGATAACATTCAACATGAAAAAAATAGTATTCTCATTTTTGGCTCTAGCCTTCATTTTATCGGCTTCCGCACAAAAGAAAACCGCAAAGCCTTTCGCAACCCAAATAACGGCTTTGGAAGCAAAGATGAACGAAGGTTTGTCGAAATACAATGTTCCCGGAGGAGCAATAGCCATTGTCTACAACAACGAAATTATTTTATCGAAAGGATTCGGGTTGAAGAACGCGGAGACAAAAGAGCCCGTGACCGAGAACAGTTCCTTCGCGATAGCGAGTAACTCGAAAGCCTTCACCAGCGCGGCTTTGGCGATTTGTGTCGATCGTGGATTGTTGAAGTGGGACGACAAGGTTCAGAATTTCCTTCCAGAATTGAAATTATACGATCCTTATGTTTCGGCGAATTTGACAGTGCGCGATTTGCTTTCACACCGACAAGGATTTGAAACATTTGCAGGAGATTTAATCTGGTACGGAACGAATCATTCTCGCACTGAAGTGCTTCGCAGATGGCAGTTCGTAGAACCGAAGTATGGTTTCCGAACGACTTATGGTTACAGCAACATTGCGTTCTTAGCAGCTGGACAAATTGTGGAAAAGGTAACAGGCAAAACTTGGGACGCATTTGTTAAGGATGAATTTTTTCTTCCATTGGGAATGAAGAACGCGAACACTTCGATTACTGCGTTTCAAGCGGGAGCCGACGTGGCGTCTCCGCACAACACCGTAAAGGGCAAGAACATTCCCATTCCGTATGTGAATTGGGATAACATTGGTCCTGCGGGAAGCATTAACGTATGTGTGAATGAATTGAGCCAATGGATGATGTTGCAGTTGAACAAAGGGACTTTAGGTGGAAAGAAATATTGGGACGAAAAGCGCACCTACGAAATGTGGGAATACAACATCAATAAACCGGTGAGCAAATGGCAAAGAGAGAATATGCCTTCGCGTCATGCGAACGGTTACGGAATGGGATGGGAGTTGATGGAATACGGTGGACACAAGATTGTGAGTCACGGTGGTGGTTATGATGGAATGATCTCGAAGACCATTTTAGTTCCCGATATGAATTTAGGATTTGTGATTTTAACGAACAGTAACAATTCACTGCCAAGTGCAATGGGCTTCGAATTCTTGGATTTGTTCTTAGGTGTGAAGGGAAGTAAGAATTGGGTGAATGAATTCGCTCCGACCGTTGAAGAAGATAAATCAAATGAAGTTGAAGTTTTTGAGGTAGTGGCTTGCTCGGAAGATGTGACAGGTGTTTATGAAAGTGAAATGTACGGAAAGGTTGAAGTGCGACAGGAAGGAAGTAGGTTGGTGATTGACTTTTTGCCAACTGCTTTGTTCAAAGGAGAGTTGTGGGTTACTGGAGCCTTGTTGAGTTACGATTTGAAGTGGACCACGCAAATGATGTTGCCATCGGGCAAAGTGAATTTTATTTTGGATCGAAACGGGAAAGTAGAGGAGATGCGCGTGTTTGTTGAGAATCCAGATTTCGATTTTACGGAATTGAAATTGTTTAAAGTGAAGTAATTGGTGATAAAGGAAGAGGTGTGACTTCAAAAAATTGAAGGAATCATTGTGAAGTTAGAGGAAATGCTTATATTTGCACCCGCTTAATAGCAATGGCATTGTAGCTCAACTGGATAGAGCATCGCACTACGGATGCGAAGGTTTGGGGTTCGAATCCCTACAGTGTCACCATCAAGCAACCAAATCCCCGACGAAAGTTGGGGATTTTTGGTTTAAGGGGGAACTCATTCTCAATCTGTTTCTCTTACTCATTCTGAATTATTCTTGAACGTCTCTTTTCTTCGAAATAAACTCTCTGAAATTATCTCGATCAAGATCACTGACATTTCAAAGTTGGGAGAGAGCGATACTCTCGCGATTCGGTTACAAGGAAAAGGTGGAAAGGAACGGATCGTTCCAGTTGGCAGATTTGCCCAACAATCCTTGGATCAATATCTAGTTCGATTACGACCATCATTATTGAAGGAAGGTCGTAACGAGTACCTATTTCAGATCGGAAGAGCGTCG
>CALCNZ010000184.1 GCA_937897625.1 uncultured Flavobacteriales bacterium | reverse complement strand
CGACTTAAATGATTCTGATAGGACACATTTGTTAAGTTCTCTCCACTTATAAAAACACCTAAAAAATCCTTTCGGTTGAAAGCACTTAGATTCCCACCAATACCAGCACTTAACAGCGTGTAGCCGGGAGTAATTGTCTCTGTGCCGTTGGCACTGAATACTCTGTTCTGAGTAAAAATGTGATCAAGACCAAATTTGATGTATGCATTCGTGATTTTCTTTCCAACGCGATTAAACTGACTTCTCAATTCGAACCTATACTTGGGGGCTGGAATAAAAGGCAAATATTTCGAGCTATCGGGTTGATTGCTCTGCGTGGCTTGAACAAACGAAAAAGAATTTTCCACATGAAGAAAATCTAAAGGATGAGGGTGAACATCTACATAAATTTCGCCTCCCAACAAGGTTGCACTACTCGACATGAATTTGAATGCCGGAGCAGGATCTCTAAAATCTGGAATACTGTCTCCACCGCTTTCGGCCTTCAATTTTTCAGAATAGATATAGTTATTTATAAAAGTAACAAATGGTGTAAATTCAAGAACGACATGCTCCGTTTGAATGAAATATGCGAGATCTAACTGATGACTTATTTCAGACTTCAAATTTGTATTACCAAGCTCATATCTAAAAGTCCCTTCATGGCGACCATTCGAAGCCAATTCCGCAATGTTCGGAGCCCTGTACCCTCTTGATAAATTGAATTTCAATGTTGAATTTTTACCCAATTGATGGACGAAGCCTAAACTACCAGAAAGGCCGTCATATTTTTTTGAAAACGGCTGAAACTTTATAATTGAATTTGCATTTGGAAATTTAACTGGATTTCCAACACTGTCTAATAACAACTCTTGGGAGTTCACAATTCGATTATCAAATCTTACGCCCCCTGAAAAGGATAATTTGCGCCACGTTTTTTGTGTAACTATAAAAACACCTTCATCCAACAAATGATATTCAGGAATTAAAAACTCCATTCCCTTGTTCGCATTCGTTTGGTACATTCCACTTGCTCCGATTGAAGTTTGCCAGCCTTTTCTCTTTTCTAAATTGTATCGAACATTACTATTCACCGAAGTCAAATCGAAATACAACGCTATATCGCCAGGATTCGTAGGGTCTCCAAATTCTTTGCGCTTATTGTTTTGAAAGCCAATCTCCACATTCAACGTTCCGTTTTTTAAAATGAAATAGTTATTTGAAGCCAATTTCGAATGATTTATCATCTGATGAGGGAATCCAATGTGATATCCTGAATAATCGCTTGAACTTGCGGTGACCTCCTTCCCAAATGAGTTGATGTATGTGAATCTTCCGAGGCTATCTCTTTGCCCTTCCGGTAGATTAAGTATTTGATTGAAAGAACTGATCGTTAATTGTGAATGTCCCCAATGTTTGTTGATTCCCAAAAACAAAGTTCCGTCGAGTTCTCTGAACCCCGAGTTGAATACCTTTCCGTCAAAGGTATTTTGATAATCCCCGGCCAATTTGTTGGTCAATCTACCCAACCACTGCACTCCATTTTTGTTGCCTGCATTTGAGAAGGAAGTCCCTATGAGATTGTTATTGGTTTGAAAATTTGAAACGACCTGAGATTTGATCTCACCTATTGGCAAAGCCTTGGGCGATAGGAAATTTATAACTCCTGCTATACCATCAGATCCATACATTAAACTTCCGGGGCCTTTCACAATTTCTACTCTATCAACTGAATACTCGTCTAACTCAATTCCGTGATCGTCTCCCCATTGCTGTCCTTCCTGCCTTATTCCGTTATTCAAAGTAATAATTCGATTGTAGCCCAGCCCCCTTATAACTGGTTTAGAAATAGAGGCTCCTGTTGTAATTTGATTCACCCCGGGAATGTTCTTCAAACCATCAATAATATTCGTGGAAGCATTTTGGTTCAGAACATTTCGATCAATTGTTTTTACACTAATTGGATTAAACTTTAATTCGGTGGAACGACTTACACCCGTAATAATAATCTGATTCAGCTCGCTAACAGCGGCAACCATCTCAAGATTCAGAACCGTATCTTTTTCAATAAATATATCTTTTACAATTGTATTGTATCCAACCAAGCTCACATCCAACAAGTAAGAACCCGACTTTAATTTGACCATTCGAAAATTCCCAAAACTATCTGTAGTCGTTCCTGTTTTCAAATCGGGAAAATAAATTAGCACGCCCGGCAAACTTTCGTTTGCGCTATTTTCAACCCTCCCTGAAATTGTGTTTTGTGAAAACACATTCAAGGCTATAAAAACAAATCCAGCCAAAAAAATAGACCTATATAAATTCATTGTATTCTATAATTTACATGGCGACAATTAAAAATCGCGCAGTGTAAGGAAGAATCATCCGCCAAAACTTTGTCTGCGAATAATCATTTTTAATAGCTGCAATACTATTAGTTTGCAACAAATCTGAATTCAATTTTAAATCAATTGAACATTAAATACTATGTGGAGGTCCTCTGTCGGAAAGCCTGTAAATGTTGACTGAAAGCTCACCAACTTCGAAATAAAAACCGACAGGGTCAGACGTAGTAATAGCTGATAAAAAATCAATGGTTGGAGGAACAGATTTTTGAAAAGGCAATGCCTTTATTACGTACCAATCACACGATGTGTCTTGGTG
>CALCNZ010000183.1 GCA_937897625.1 uncultured Flavobacteriales bacterium | reverse complement strand
GGGTAGGATTGGCCTACGCCTTGGCTCTTTATTTTTTCGGTAATTCGAAAGAATCTTGGTCTACAAAATTTAAAATTCTTTTAGCAAGCTTGCGATTCCTTGTGGTATCGCTGCTTGTTCTTTTGCTCTTTCAACCTTTATTAGAAACCATTGAAACACGCGTTGAAAAACCGGTTGTGGTATTGGCGCTGGATAACAGTCAATCCATTGTTTCCGCAAAAGATTCAAACTTCATTCGAAATGAATTTTTAAACAATTGGAAAAGCATTTCGGAAAAATTGGGTTCCGAATACGAAGTCGTTCCGCTGCTCTTCGGCGACGAAGTGAAGAACGGAGATGACGCGAATTTCAACGATCAAATCACACACTTCGGAAAATTACAGCGCAACCTCGACGCGCGATTCAGCGGAAGAAATTTAGCAGCGCTGGTCATTGCCAGCGACGGACTTTACAACAAAGGTCCACATCCGGTTTCCAATTTGAAACAACTAAATATCCCGGTATTTACTGTTGGTCTAGGCGACACCACTCTGCATCGCGATCTATTAATCTCGAATGTAAGCGTAAATAAAATTGCATACTTAGGCAATGAATTTCCTATTCGATTAAACATTGAAGGACGCAAAGCGCAGGGATCAAGTACTGTGGTGACCGTTTCGAAAAACGGCGTTCAACTCGCTTCGCAAAACGTGTCGTTCACTTCCGAAAGAGAATTTAAAAACATTGAATTCTCGCTTCCTGCCGATCAAGTTGGAATACACGCCTACACGGTTACCATTCAACCCATAAACAACGAAGACAACACGCGCAACAACAGTGAGCAAGTGTACATCGAAGTCATTGACAACAGACAAAAGGTTCTCATCTTAGCGAACGCTCCACACCCTGATATTACTGCCATTGCAGAGGCCATGCGTCTTCAAGAAAATTACGAAGTCACCGTTCAAACCGTTGATCAATTCACCGACAACGTGAACAAATTCGACATGCTTATTGCCTATCAAATTCCAGCCTTGGGTGGACGAGGAAATAACGTTGTGCAAGAAGCATTCAAAGCGAAAATTCCATGTTGGTTTATCTTGGGTGCGCAAAACGACTTCAATGCATTCAATGCGTTGAACATTGGCTTTTCCTTAAACGGATATCAATCGAAACTTTCAGACATTAATGCTTCATTGAATCCGAGCTTCAGTTACTTCTCTCCTTCGAACGAATTCACGCAAGCCCTTCCCCTACTTCCCCCGTTGGCTGTGCCTTTCGGGAACTATGCGGTAGCGCCAGAAGTACAAGCTTTGCTTACACAGCGCATTGGAAAAATTGCAACCGACGTTCCGCTTCTCGGATTCGGAGGAACACCCGAGCATCGTGTGGCTGTGCTATGCGGAGAAGGAATTTGGAGATGGAAAGTGGCCATGTTTCAACTCGAAGAGAACCATGAAATCTTCAATCAGTTCATCACACAAATTACCCAATTCATTGGCGTAAAAGAGAACAAAGAAAAATTCCGCATTCAACACAAAAAGAATTTCGCTGAAAACGAACTCGTTTATTTCAATGCGGAATTGTACGACGAAAGCTTCATGCCTGTGCTGAATCAGCAGGTGAATATGGAATTGAAATTCCCTGACAACAGCGTGCAATCGTTTCAATTTTCACCCTCGAATACCGGTTACCAGTTGAACGCAGGAATGCTTCCTGCCGGCGCCTATTCATACACCGCGAAAGCGTTTAATGGAACAACGGAGGTTGTAAAGTCAGGCGGATTCACCGTGAACAACATTTCAGTTGAAACATCACGAACAATTGCAGACTTCCAGTTGTTAGAACAATTGTCTTCCAGCACGAACGGAAAACGATTCAATGCAACAGCGATCGATGATCTTGTGAATGAAATTCGAAACAGAAAAGAAATCACGAGTGTCTCCTTCGAAGAGAAAAAAGTGAGAGAACTCATAGATTGGGCCCCACTTTTAGTTGCACTTTTGTCGTTGCTCAGCATTGAGTGGTTCCTGAGAAAGTGGAACGGCAGCTATTAACATGAAAGAAAAAATTACGTTACGCATTGGGGGTGTTCCCGAACACTTCAACCTACCTTGGCAACTCGCCTTGGAACAAGATATTTTCAGCGCCTTAAAAATTCAAGTTTCATGGACCTACTTCGCAGGCGGAACGGGCGTCATGACCGAAGCCTTGCAAGAAGGTGACCTCGATGTAGCGCTTATGCTTACCGAAGGATTCGTGAGTGCTTTTCACCGCGGGCTCGACGCTAAGATTGTGAAAGTGTATACCAAAACGCCTCTGACTTGGGGCATTTACGGAGGGTACGAAGACACGCCCCGCATCACTTCCAACCACAACAGAAAATATGCGATTTCACGTAAAGGATCGGGTTCTCATTTAATGGCGCGCATTCACGCGAAGCAGTTGGGCTTCCATCCTACCGACGATCAATATGTTGAAGTTGCGAATTTGCACAATGCCATTCAAAGCCTGAAGAATCGCGAGACGGACTATTTCTATTGGGAAAAATACACCTCGATTCCTTCGGTAAAAAAAGGACACTTGTGTTTCTTAGACACGTTTCATGCGCCTTGGTGCGGATTTGTAGCGGTAGCGAATAACAACGCGTTGGAGCAAAAAAGCGAATCGATTCAAAAAGTTTTGCAACTCATTAACGAGCGCTGCGAAGCCTTCATGAACGAAAAGGAAAACATTTTCCGCGTTTCGAATCGTTTTGAAATTTCCACAGCTGCCGCAACCGAATGGTTCAACACAACGGCTTACCAGAATAACTTCGAAATACAAAAAAAGGAATTGGATGCTGTGCATGAAGCGCTTAATTTAGAAGCGCCAAAGGACTATTCAGCGATGCTCGCTGGAAATATGGTTCTTGTATAAAAACACATTTTTTTGAAAGACAATCAAACGTATACTTACTTCAGTTCTCTTCCAACGCTGCGTCAAGTGAGCCACGCTTGGAAATGGATAATTCGTTTAGCTGCGCTTGCTTTTTTCATTTGTGTTTTCATCTATCGCCATTCCATTTTATGTGGAATTGGTGAATTTCTAACCGAAGCCGAATCACCCGCTATGACTTCTTCCAACCAAACATTTTTTGTTTTGGGTGGAAACGGATTCGAGCGAGGAAAAGGCGCCGCGGTTTTAGCGCATGAATTTCCAAATGCACAATTCATTTGCACCGGCGGTGGCGACACGCTGAATGAAATGCGCGCATTGGGATTGAATTTCACCTCTTCCGATCTCACGCGAAAATGCATGATTGAAAACGGTGTCGATTCACTTCGTGTTTCGGAATTGGGCGTTGCCACTAGCACCTACGAAGAGTCGGAAGAGATCCTTTCTTATTGTATAAACAACAATTTGAAGGAAATTTCGGTGGTCAGCAGCGACTTTCATTTACATAGAATGGGCATGGTATTCGGAGACAAGTTTCAAGAAAAGGGAATTACCGTTCACTTCTTCGGCACTGAAACCAAGGACTTTAAAGCGCAGTCGTGGTGGACCTTCGAAGCCGGACTTATAACCACCTTCAACGAATACATAAAAATCGTGTATTACGTGTTCAAATATTAATCGCAATCCCCGCGAATTATTGGTTATTTTTGACTTGAACTCTGAAATTACTCAATGAGCGAAGACCCATCAGATTACCACAACACCGGCGACCTCATCTCGCGATTCGAACAAATGATTCAACAAAACGAATCGTACTACTTCGATGTTGAACAACTCGAAGCGATCATAGATGGTTATCAAGCCAACCTCAGCTACCAAAAAGCCATTAAGGCACTCGAATACGCATACTCTCTTTTTCCAGACAACACGGCCCTCATCATTAAGGAAGTTCAACTTCTTTCAGGTATTGGTCAATTGTCTAAAGCACTTTCTGGCTTAAAGGTTCTTGAAAAATTCGAACCGAACAACGAAGAAATGTTGTTGACCATGGCTGCTGTGTACAGCCAATTGCGCGAACACAACAAAGCCATTCAATACTACAAACGTGCTTTACAAATCTGTTCGGAAGAAGAGATAGACGATGTGTACTTAGAGATTGCCTTGGAATACGAAAACCTCGAGCAATACGAAAAGGCAATCGACACCTTGAAAAAAGGAATCGAGCGCAGCCCTGAAAATGAAACCCTGCTTTACGAGATTGCCTTTTGTTTTGAATTGGCCGGATTGCCTGCCGTTTGCGCCATGTATTTCCAACAATTCATTGACGAGCATCCGTATAGTTTTGCCGCATGGTACAACTTGGGGAACGCTTTTCAAAAATTAGACAAGTCGGAAGATTCTATTGAAGCTTATGATTATTGCCTAGCTATTCAAAGCGATTTTGCTCCGGCATACTACAACAAAGCTCACGCACTTTTCAAATTAGAAAAGTACGCCGAAGCTCTTGAAGTTCTTGAGGAATCTTACGTGTACGAACCGCCGCAGGCGCCTATCTTCTGTCATGTTGGAGAGTGTTTCGAAAAATTGAACGACTACGACAAAGCACTTTTCTATTACCACAAGAGCATTGAAACCGATGAATATTGGGCCGATGCTTATTTGGGAATTGGTGTGGTGATGGACCTTCAAGGAAAATTGGCTGAAGCCATTCCGTTCCTCGACAAAGCCATTGACTTGGAATCTAAAAATCCGGACTACGCCATCTACAAAATGGAAGTGTTGGTGAAGATGGAAAAATTCACGGAAGCCATTTCACTTGGCGAAAAGTTGGTGAAGGAATTTCCAGAAAACGAAGAAACCTGGATGGCGCTTGCCGACGCATTCTTCAAATTCGGAAACAACGAAAAGGCGCTGGAAACCATGCTAGATGCTACGTTGGTGCATTTATCGAATCCAGACATTGGCTTCCGAAGAGCCGTCTACTTGATTGAGCTCGGAAAGATTCAAGATGCTCAAGAACTCTTGCATTACCTCATGCAAAACGAAAGTTCACAGCTTTCAGAGTTGGAAGAGTACTATCCGAAAATTCTTCAATTACCCTTTTACATTCAATTAAAAAGCGACTTAGGCTTAGTGTAATTTTCACACTAAGTATATTTAACCGATATTCGCAAAAAATTAGCAACTATGAACATTCAACTAAGCCACATGCCTAGCCGCGAAAAGAAAGAACGTCAGTTCGGTCTCACCATGGTTATGGACAAAGGAATCTCTCTTCGTCAAGCCGAAGACATGATCGCGAGCAGTTCTGAATATATCGATTTAGTGAAACTTGGATTTGGAACATCAGTGTTTTCAACCCAAGTGAAAGAGAAAGTGAAGTTGTATCACGACGCGAAGATTAAAGTTTATTTAGGCGGAACGCTGTTCGAAGCGTGCTATGTGCGTGGAGAATTAGACAAGTACCGCAAGTACATCGACAGCCTTGGTTTAGACACGGTTGAAGTGTCTGACGGAAGCATGGCTTTGGATCACAAAAAGAAGTGTGCACTTATTTCTGAGTTCGCGAAAGACTATCGCGTTCTTTCTGAAGTTGGATCGAAGGAAGAAGGCATATTAATCAGTCCAGCGAAATGGATTAAGATGATGCAAGCTGAATTGGATGCGGGTTCATGGAAGGTGATTGCTGAGGCTCGCGAAAGCGGAACCGTTGGAATCTATCGTCCAAGCGGACAAGCACACGTGATGTTGATCAACAAAATTCTAAGTAAAATCAACGGAAACGATATCATCTGGGAAGCTCCTAAGAAAGCACAGCAAGTTTATTTCATTAAGCATTGCGGAGCGAACGTAAACCTTGGAAACATTGCAGAAAACGAAACCATTCCGTTGGAATGCTTGCGTATGGGATTGCGCGGCGATACGTTCTTCGATTACCTTCCCGAAGAGATTGTTTCTAAAATGAAAGGATAATATGCAACACCTGCAGCCTGAAGAATTGCTCATTTGGAAAAACGAAAACAAGCCACATTTGTTGGTAGACATTCGTGAAGAATACGAAGTGGCCATTTGCACACTTGGCGGAATGCACATTCCCATGGAGCATGTGATTGAAAAGTACCCTTCCCTTCCGAAAGAGAATCCGATAGTCTTCCATTGCAACAGTGGCAAGCGTTCAGACGCGTTGGTGTATATGATTGAAAAGAAATTCCCTGGGGACGCCATCTACAGTCTTGCAGGGGGTGTTCAAGGTTACGCAGAGCAATGCGCACCTGAAATTAAGTGTTCGCTTTAATATGGAAATGATACAATCTTTTTTGCACTTCGTTCTGCACTTGAATGAAGAGCTTCCTCTTTTATTGAATGAATACGGTGTTTGGTTTTACGCCATTCTCTTCCTCATCATTTTTGTTGAAACCGGATTGGTGGTCATGCCCTTTCTTCCTGGTGATTCGCTGTTGTTCGCGGCAGGAGCTATGTGCGCGGGTGAAAACAATTTGAGTCTTTCTATTTTAATGGTGTCGTTAATCGTAGCGGCTATTCTCGGCGATCAATGCAATTATTACATTGGAAGATCGTTCGGAACTGCGATTCTCGCAAAGAAGTTCAGAGGCAAACCTTTGATTGCTGAAAAGCACCTGACCAAAACAGAAGAGTTCTTCACGAAGCACGGAACGAAAGCCATTATCATGGCGCGCTTTGTTCCGATTGTTCGCACCATTACGCCATTCGTTGCCGGAATTGGCAAGATGGATTACCGCAAGAAATTCCTTCCATACGATATCTTCGGAGGAGCGCTCTGGATTGTAACTATGTCGCTTGCTGGATATTTTTTAGGCCAAATTGAATTCGTGAAAAAACACTTCGAAGCGGTTGTCATTCTGATCATTCTTATCTCGCTGGCCCCAATGGTCTTTGCTTACTTGAAAAGCAAATTCGGTTCGAAAGCATGAGAACTTTTGGGCTTCTTGGGAAATCGCTGAAGCATTCTTTTTCGAAGGATTATTTTGAAAGGAAATTTGCGAAGCACCTTCCGAAGGACCTTGCGAAACACCTTTCGCAGAATCTCGAAGAATGTTACATCAACATCGAATTTGACTCTCTTGAAAACATTCGCGATCGAGAGGAATTTCACGGATTAAACGGATTCAACGTTACCATTCCATACAAACAAGAAATTATTCCGCATCTCGACGAGATTACGCCTGAAGCGAAAGCGATTGGCGCCGTGAATTGTGTCGAAATTATTGACGAACGTTGGATTGGTCACAACACCGATTACATTGGTTTCAAGCGAACACTTCTTCCGTTGATTGAAAACCGCGTTGAAAATGCCCTTATCCTCGGAACAGGCGGAGCATCATTGGCCGTTGCCTATGTTTTGAAAGAATTAGGCATTCGCTTTTTCTTCGTTAGTCGAAATCCGCAAAACGAACAAACATGCTCTTACGAGCAAGTCACACCCTTGCTTCTCGACAAGTGCAAGCTCATCGTGAACACCACTCCGGTTGGTCAATTCCCGCAGGTAGAAGAAAAGCCCAACCTTCCTTATTCCAGCTTAACCGATCAGCATGTGTTGTATGATTTAATCTACAATCCCGAAACAACAGCCTTCCTTCAAGAAGGAATTTCTCGCGGCACGCGTTATTGCAACGGCCGCAGTATGCTTGAAATTCAAGCCGACGAGAGCTATAAAATTTGGAAACTTCTTTCCGAATAAACAGCATATAATTTATACGATTTTGGCATAAGGATTCGGGGAATTCCTTTTGAAATTTGTTGCGGAAAAATGCTGTACGTACATTTGTAAAAAATACACGTATGCAGACTAAACTAACTTTAATCATGGACAAGAAACTTATCGAAGAAGCGAAGGTCTACGCCAAAGAAACACAACAAAGTCTGTCTCAATTGGTCAGCGAACAGCTGGAAAGAATTCTGTGCAAGAACGAAGACCCTGACAAGTACAAAGATCATCCAATGGCCGATCTTCTAGGCATAGCTAGCGACTTACCTGAAGAATTTAAAGGAAAATCATACAAACAAATTATGTTCGAACACATTGCAAAAAAACACGGATGAAGCACATCTTTTTTGATACCAATATCATACTTGACTTTCTAATAAATAGAGGTCCTCATGGAAAACCTGTTCTTCATATTTTCTCACTTCAAGAGAAAAAAATAGTGAAAATATACACATCCACTTATGCTGTACTTTGTGTTCAATATTTTCTGCGAAAAATTGTCTCGGCAGATAAAACAAGAGAAATAATTCTTCGGCTAATCGATGAAATTGAAATTCTTGATACCAATAAAAACATGCTGTTAGCAAGCCTCAGTAGCCAAATGGAAGATTATGAGGATGCAGTCCAAGTTCAATGCGCTTTATCAAATCGAAAAATCACTCACATGATTACGCGCAACAAGAAAGACTTCAAAGATTGCCCTTTACACATCTGCACAGCTAAGCAATTCACGGAGCAGTTCACTTCCTAACGACAATCTTCTTGCGAACGGCAGTTCCTTTCAATTTCAAAATATAAATTCCTTCCGAGAAGTTCGAAAGGTTAACAAGCGTGGTTCTGGCATTCACGCGTTCACACCAAATTCTTCTTCCACTTAAATCATACAACTCCAAAGCTGAAACAGAGTTCCAATTCGAACCGGCGTCAACGGTCAATTGTGTGCTAGCTGGATTCGGATAAACAAGAACATCGTTGAACTGAGACTCGAAAACCGATACAAGCGTAT
>CALCNZ010000182.1 GCA_937897625.1 uncultured Flavobacteriales bacterium | reverse complement strand
ACGAGATAAACATCGGTGACTGGAGTTCAGACGTGTGCTCTTCCGATCTGAACGACATTGGATTTAATGAACAACGAAAGCGAACACTCGGTAGTCATAGCTTTTGGTAATCCGAAAACGCGAAAGAAAGTGTGGGAGTTGTTGGCCTCAAATGTAAAATTGAGTTTCCCCGTTCTCATTCATCCGCAGGCATTGCTCATGAATAAAGAACGAATTACGCTTGGTCGTGGAGTCGTTATTTTCCCTTTTTCCATACTAACCACAGACATTGTTTTAAGTGATAACTGCCTCGTACACACGCGCGCTTCTGTTCATCACGATGTGAGCGTTGGAGCGCATTCAGTCATTATGCCCGGTGCTCGGTTGGTCATGAGCGAGCAATTCGAAGAAGCTACTTTCGTAGAGAGTAATTATTTCAAACCGCATTCATTTTGAAAACACTTTTAATCACCGGTGGTGCCGGATTCATTGGTTCGCACGTCGTTCGCCATTTTTTGAAGACTTATGCCGATTTGAATGTCGTTAATCTCGATAAGCTTACTTATGCCGGGAACTTAGAGAATCTGAAAGATGTAGAGCATCTTACGAATTATGCGTTTGAGAAAGGAGATATTGCCGATGCCGATTTTGTACAATCGTTATTCGAGAAATACAATTTCGAAGGTGTAATTCATTTGGCCGCAGAGTCGCACGTAGACCGAAGCATTACGAATCCCATGGAGTTTGTTCAAACCAATGTGGTGGGTACAGTTACGTTGCTAAATGCAGCCGTTGCACATTGGAAAGACAACTTCGAAGGAAAACGTTTTTACCACGTTTCTACCGATGAGGTATACGGAGAATTACACAACCCCGAAGACTTCTTCACCGAAGAAACTTCCTACGACCCGCGTTCGCCCTATTCGGCTTCCAAAGCGGCTTCCGATCATTTTGTGCGTGCTTACGGAAATACATACGGCCTTCCTATTGTCATTAGCAATTGCTCGAACAACTACGGTCCGAATCACTTTCCAGAAAAATTAATTCCACTCATCATTCACAACATCATTCACAATAAACCACTTCCTGTCTACGGAAAAGGAGAGAATGTGCGCGATTGGCTATATGTAGAAGATCATGCGAAAGCCATTGACAAAGTGTTTCATGAAGGGAAAATTGGAGAGACCTACAACATAGGCGGATTCAACGAATGGAAGAATATAGATGTGGTGAAGTTGCTGTGTAAGATTTTAGACGGCAAATTAAATCGCTCCGAAGGCGAATCTGAAAAACTCATTCAATTTGTCACCGATCGTGCCGGACACGATTTGCGCTACGCCATCGATTCAACCAAGATCATG
>CALCNZ010000181.1 GCA_937897625.1 uncultured Flavobacteriales bacterium | reverse complement strand
TGAAATTCAAACGCCTCACCGACCTAAACCTCGAAATTCTAAAAACTCTGATTCAATTCGGATTTTCAAGAGCCTAGTCCAAACAACACGGTTCCAACAACGCAGTTCTAACAACGTAGTTCAAACAACGAAGTTCCAAACTACCACCGAACCTCTTCCTTACCCCATGCTCTCAACCACTCATTCACCTTTGAAAACGGCTTCGAGCCAATAAATCCTCGGTACGCTGAAAGCGGCGAAGGATGAGCGCTTTCAATGACCGCATGTTTCGACAAGTCAATTAAGTTCTTTTTCTTACGCGCATAGTCACCCCATAAAACAAAAACGACATGCGCGTTTTCTTTCGAAATGAATGCAATGGTCGCATCCGTAAATTCTTCCCACCCCCATTTCGAATGACTTCCAGCTTTGTCTTTTTCTACCGTTAAAACACTGTTCAACAACAAGACTCCTTGCTCTGCCCACGACGACAAATCAGTCGTTCGAAGCAAGTCTATGCCGCACTCACTTTCTAATTCTTTGAAAACATTCCGCAACGAAGGAGGCATTTTTATTCCTTGTTGAACACTGAAGGCCAAGCCATGTGCTTCTCCAGCACCATGATAAGGATCTTGTCCGAGAATAACCACTCGAACATCTTCAGCTTTGCACAAGGTATAGGCTTCAAAAATTTTTTGTTTAGGTGGAAAACAAATCGAGGAAGCATATGCTTCCTCGACCATTTTTTCCAATGAAAATAAATAATCCTTTCGTGTTTCCTCACGAAGCAATGCGCTCCACGATTTCGGAAAGGATTCAAATAACATTACAACTTCACAAATTTCTTGTTGAAGGAAGATCCATCTTTCTTCACCACTTGAATGAAATACATACCACTTGCAAAATTACGAGCAGAAATAATGGTTGAAGATGAATTCAAATTCATGGTTTCAACCAATCTACCCTCTTGAGTGAATACACGCACTTCTTTCAACAAATCGAAACGCGGACAAGTCAGTGTGAAGCTGTCTTCAACGCGTGTTGGGAAAATCGTCATCTCTTGAAAAGACACACTTTCTTCCACTCCAACAACGCCGAAACAAGGTTGAACAGCATCTGTTCCTGGATAAGAACCGTCAATTGCCAAAAGTCCAGTACCTGCCGCATCTAACCAGTCTACAAGATCTTCATTGGCTGGATTCGGATTGCTCGTGAAGTGCTTATCCATTTTACCATAAAAATCATTCGCTGTTTGATCTGTGCAGAAAGATCCACCCCCAGTAAGTGTTCCAATAACCTGGTGGTCTTTGTTGAAGATTGGAGAACCTGAAGATCCTCCTTCAGTAACACCCCAATTCGTTACGGTTTGAATCCAACCCACTTTCCAGTGATGATTTGCTGTTTGCCAAGTTCCTGAAACAACAGTTCCCGCAGTTGAAATCTTTTTCACATCCCCCGCCGGATGATGAATGCCAATCGCCTTCCAACCTGTGGTTGATGCTGTAGGCGCTGAGGTATTTGCGTTCCAGCCAGCATAGTAAACCGGCCACGTTGCAGGAATAGCCTGTGTCATTTCCAACAAACAGAAATCACTTCCTGTAGCACCACCACCGTCGTTAGAGTCAGCTCGTCTTGTTGTTCCTGTCTTCTGCTGCGCAGATGCACTTATACCCGAACCACATGCACTCTTTTGATAATTGAATCGAACAACCACCTGAGCAAAATCAGAAGCCACCGATGATTCAGTGCAATGCATTGCTGTTAAGACATATTTTTTACAATCGTAAGAGGTGTTATTCATTAAGGTTCCTGAGCACAGACCTACACCACCTGTCGCAGGAATGCTCAACTTCACTACAGCGTGCATATCATCTGCCCATTCGTCACCTTCCGGACATTTAATGTCCACTTCACACGCATCAGACGCACGCTCAAAACGATCGTCGTGTACAAATCGGAAGTAGTGTCCAAACCCACGAATGTTCAAAACAGGTTGCTCCATTACTTCAAACGGTTGGTAGTATTCTAAAACTAAATCGTCTCCAAAAACTTCCGGCGTGCGGTAATATCCTGCAGGAGAATTCTCTTCGCTGTCATACGGTCCAACATACCACTCGCGATCTGCTGTATAGGCAAAAAGTTGA
>CALCNZ010000180.1 GCA_937897625.1 uncultured Flavobacteriales bacterium | reverse complement strand
AAGTACAAAACATTTGCCACGCGCGGTAATTTAAACAATCACATCGGTGTTCCCCTTTCTTTGTTATCCGTTCCAGCTGATTGCGAAATAGCCATTATTGAAATGGGTGCCAATCATCAAAAGGAGATAGCTTCTTATTGTGAATATGCATTGCCTGATTACGGAGTGATAACCAACATTGGTAAGGCACATATGGAGGGTTTCGGAGGTATAGAAGGAATAATAAAAGGGAAGGGAGAGTTATTCGATTTTGTTTCAAGCCATGGAGGAATTTGTTTAGTCAACACAGAATTAGATCATTTGGGTGCGATGGCAGAATCTATTCCACATAAAAAATATGGATTTAATTCCGGCGGGTTTCATTTGGAAATAATCGCCGAACACCCAACACTCTCCTTTGAATTTAGCACTCCTGCAGACAACAGCGTTCAAAGTTGTCATGCGCAAATGGCTGGAACCTACAACCTCTACAACATGGCCACCGCCATAGCTATAGGACATGAATTCGGAGTAACTTCTGAGCAAATGCGCTTGGCCTTAGAGTCTTACTTGCCTGAAAATAACCGCAGCCAGTGGTGGGATTCAGGGAGGAACAAGGTAATATTGGATGCCTACAATGCCAACCCAACAAGCATGGAAGCCGCATTGGTGAACCTTTCTAAAATGGAAAACACTTTTTTTATTCTTGGTGATATGTTTGAATTGGGAGAATATGCCGAAATGGAACATCGGAAAATTATTGATCTCACCAAAGCCCTAAACCTTCACGGGATTTTTATAGGAAAACATTTTCAATCGGTAGGCGCCACAGACTTCATAGATGCTCAAAGTGCCCTTGAATACTTGCGGTTAAATGAAGTGAAAGACAAAATACTTTTGTTGAAAGGTTCACGCGGAATGCGCTTGGAACAATTGAAGGAAGTGATTTAATGGTTGTATTTTCGTAAAAAATTAGAACAATGAATTTTGTAGAGGAGTTGCAATGGAGAGGAATGTTACACAACAGTATCCCAGAGACTGAAGCCCACTTGAATGCGCAGATGCGCAAAGCGTATATCGGATTCGATCCAACAGCGAGCTCTTTGGGTGTAGGGAACATGGTTCAAATCATGACACTCCTTCATTTCCAACAATGCGGACACAAGCCCGTAGCCCTTATTGGTGGCGCAACCGGAATGGTGGGTGATCCAAGTGGAAAATCGGCTGAACGAAATTTATTGGGGGAAGAGGAATTGCGTTATAACCAGGAATGTCAGCAAAAGCAATTGGAGCGTTTTCTTGATTTCAATTGCGGAGACAGCTCTGCGGAAATCGTTAACAATTACGATTGGTTTAAAGAAATGGGATTTCTTGAATTCATTCGCGATGTAGGAAAACGTTTAACGGTGAACTACATGATGGCGAAGGATTCGGTGAAAAACCGAATCAGTGGCGAAGATCGCGAGGGTATGAGCTTCACAGAGTTTACTTACCAGTTGATTCAAGGATACGATTTTTATTATTTGTGGAAGAACCACGGAATTACCCTGCAAATGGGCGGTTCAGACCAATGGGGAAACATTACCACGGGAACTGAATTGATTCGAAGAATAGATGGAGGAAGCGCATTTGCGTTGACCACGCCACTAATTAAAAAGGCAGACGGAACCAAGTTCGGGAAAACCGAAAGTGGCAACGTATGGCTAGACCCGGCGCGCACTTCGCCCTACAAGTTCTATCAGTTCTGGTTGAACGCGAGCGATGAAGATGTGAAGAATTTCATTCGCATTTTCACCTTGAAAGGAAAAGAGGAAATTGAAGCGCTTGAAGCGCAGCATGCGCTAGACCCTGGTATGCGCGCCCTTCAGAAGGCATTGGCGGAAGATATCACTACCCGCGTGCACAGCGCTTCAGATACAACACAGGCAATTCAAGCTTCCGGAATTTTATTCTCGAAGGACAGCATGTTCGATTCGCTTCCGAAAGAAATGTTGCTCGATATCTTCGATGGCGTTCCTCAAGGAACTGTAAGTAAAACGGAAATAGAGGCTGGTGCCGACATCATTGACGTTTTGGTGAATTCCGGCTTCCTTCCTTCTAAAGGTGAGGCTAGAAGAGCGTTGCAAGAGAACAGTATTGCCGTAAATAAGGAAAAGGTAACGATTGAAACTAAAATTCAAGCGAGCCATTTAATTCACGGTGAATTGATCATACTTCAAC
>CALCNZ010000179.1 GCA_937897625.1 uncultured Flavobacteriales bacterium | reverse complement strand
CCGATCTATACCGGGCTATCTCATATCCAAAATTCTAATTTACCGGGAACAACTTGGTGGCTATTCCAACAGCTTTCAACTTTTAGAGATTTATCATTTCCCTGAGTATCTTTTTGAACGAATACACCCTATCCTGCAGGTCAACACATCTCTTATTCACCCCCTCGGAATTAACACGAAAACCGAGGAAGAACTTGCACTTCACCCCTACCTAAGCTACAAAGAATCGAAGGCAATTGTTTCGTTTCGGAAAAACAATGGCCCAATAAAAAACCAAGAAGATTTCGATAAAATCATAGCTGTTCCCGCGGAAACAAAAGAACGATTAAAACCCTATCTTGCGAAGGATTTTCAATCGTATGCAAACACTTCAGGAAAGAGTCCGTGAGCTCATTATAGACACACCCAATTTTCCAATTGATGGAATAATCTTTAAGGATATTCTTCCTCTTTTCAGAAATGCAAAATTGGTTAAAGAATTGGTTTCGGAAATGGCCAAGGAACTTCAGTCTTCCAATCCAACAGCCCTGGTAGGCATGGAAAGCAGAGGTTTTTTATTGGGCATGCCCTTGGCACTTGAACTCGACATACCGTTCATTTGTATTCGCAAAAAAGGAAAACTTCCTGGAATGGTATCTGGGATTTCTTATTCGTTAGAATATGGACATGCTGAAATTGAGATTCAAAAATCGGCACTAGACTCATTTGACCGCGTAATTCTTCATGACGATGTTCTTGCAACAGGCGGAACAGCAAACGCTGCTGCGCAACTCATTCGAAATACCGGAGCGGAACTGGTGGCATTTTCCTTCCTCATGGAATTAAATTTTCTTAAAGGAAGAGAAATCATTGGTTTGAATAACGCCGCTGTACATACTTTTGTAAGGTATTAAAAATAGAATTACATTACCATGAACTTCAAACAAGAAGAAAGCGAAGCAATGATCTCGCAAATGGTTCGTGACTTCGCTGAAAAAGAAATCAGACCGAATGTCATGCACTGGGACGAAGAGCAAATTTTCCCTAAAGAATTATTTCATAAAATGGGCGAGCTAGGCCTAATGGGCGTTCTCGTTCCCTCAGCCTACGGCGGCGCTGGTTTGGGATACTATGAATACATCTCGTGTATTGTGGAAATTGCAAAAGTATGCGGATCAATTGGCCTGAGCATGGCCGCGCACAACTCACTTTGCACAAACCATATTTTAGAATTCGGAAACGAAGAACAAAAACAAAAATACCTTCCAAAATTAGCCTCAGGCGAATGGGTTGGAGCTTGGGGATTAACCGAAGCGAATACGGGGTCAGACGCTATGCGCATGAAATGCACAGCAGTGAAAGACGGTGAGTATTGGGTAATTAACGGAACAAAGAACTGGATTACCCACGGCATTAGCGGTGAAGTTGCAGTTGTTTTGGTTCGTACAGGCGATCTTTTAGATTCACACGGCATTACTGCATTTATCGTAGAGCGCAACACTCCTGGTTTTCGAGGAGGAAAGAAAGAAAACAAATTGGGGATGCGTGCATCTGAAACCGCTGAATTAATCTTTGAAGATTGTCGCATTCACGAAAGTCAAATCCTCGGAAAAGTGGGCGATGGATTTGTTCAGGCCATGAAAATTCTCGATGGA
>CALCNZ010000178.1 GCA_937897625.1 uncultured Flavobacteriales bacterium | reverse complement strand
AAAGAATAAAAGCCATTTCAATAGACCAAGGATACTCAAATGAGGACGGAGAGACGTATGTTATTCCTGTGAAGGAAGAAAGTCTAGACCCAGAAGAGTCCATGCAAAAGGACGAACGTGTGCAGCGTATGCATGATGTTGTAGAAAAATTGAAGCCTCGCTACAAGCGATTGGTTGAATTAAGATATTTTGAAGAAAAATCATACGAGGAAATCTCTGAGATTTTAGATTTACCCTTAGGAACGGTAAAAGCACAACTCTTCCGTGCACGCGATTTCATGTTTGATTTAATGAAAACTACCAAGGGTACATTTTAATGTCAATAAGAGAAAAACTAGCTCCATACTTTTCGTTCTCGGAAGTTCAATGGGAACAATTTCAGAAATTAGAAGAAGTTATTTTAGATTGGAACCAACGGGTGAACGTTGTTTCAAGAAAAGATACCAGCGAGTTTGTTGAGCGACATGTTTTGCACAGTCTGAGTATTTTTAAATTTTTGCCTTTCACACCTAAGTCTCATATTCTTGATTTGGGCACGGGTGGCGGTTTTCCTGGATTGCCCTTGGCAATTGCAAATCCAGATTCGGAATTTTTGTTGGTAGATAGCATAGGAAAGAAAATCATGGTCGTAAACGAGGCCATTGAATTCATTGGATTGAAGAACGTAAAAACAATTCACGGACGCGTAGAATCAGTAAAAGGACAATTCGATTTCGTGGTAAGTCGCGCAGTTGCCCCTGCCGAAGAGTTGTTGATGTGGACTACTGGTAAATACAAAAAAGCCGATCAGAATGGAATTCCGAACGGCCTAATTTGTTTAAAAGGTGGAGATTTGAAAGAAGAGCTTAAGTCGCTTAAAAAGCACGCTGAAATATTCGAGTTGTCTCAATACTTCCCGCAAGAGCTATTCGAAACGAAGAAGCTCGTTTATATTCCACAGTAATTACTTTTTCTCAATAGGATTTCTGAAATGATAATGCTCAGTCACGCGGTCTTTGTTTGATTGATATGGACGTATAGTGCCTTTTTTGTCGCTAAAAAAGCACGGGTTGAATTTTCCTTGGTGTCCAAGAGACTTCGTGGTTGAACTGCAAGACGCAAGCCCAGCGCTGATTACCACAGCTGTTAAAGCCAATTTTAGTTTGCTCATAGTTGTTAAGTTTTAAATTAGAAAAGGGCTTCTACAAAAAAGGCACTCAAAAATTGAGAGCCTTTTTCGTAAACCTGCAAGGGAATTTTGAAACCAACACGCAGCTTGGACTGCGTAACCAATAATAAGACGAGTAATTAAAGGACGGGTTGCCTCTTTTTTTTAAAGAAATTTATATCCTACACCACGAATGGATAAAAAGCGTTTTTCGGCATTGGGATGTGACTCGAATATTTTTCTGAAATTTAGGATGAAATTATCAATGGTGCGGTTGTGCGTAACGGTGTCGTATCCCCAAACTTTTTCTAATATTTCTTCACGGCTTACAGCTTCACCCTGCTTGGATATAAGCAGTCGCAACAGCATGGTTTCGCGTTTTGAGATTGGAAGGATGCCTTCCGGAGTTGAAACTTCGTATTTATTGAAATGAATGGTGCATGGCCCAACGGCGTATGTTTCTAAATCTTCAATGGTTCGATGACCATCTGCTTTTCGAACAATGAGTTTTTTACAGCGAAGCAAAAGCTCCTCCCATTCAAACGGTTTCGCTAAGTAATCATCTCCTCCAACTTTTAGCCCTTCAACTTTATCTTTTCCAGTACCCTTGGCCGAAAGGAAGAGAACGGGTGTGTGATTTCCGCTTAGGCGAAGCGATTCGCAAATAGTGATCCCATCCATTTCCGGAAGCATAACATCCAGAATGATTAAATCGTAAAACTTTTCCTGCGCATTCCTGAATGCGGCCAATCCATTCGTTTCAACATGAACCTCGAAACCTTCCAATTCAAAATTTAATTTCAATGTTTTTGCAATGGAATTTTCATCCTCTGCAATCAACAATCGATACGTTTCTTGGTTATTCTTCACACAGCAAATTTATACTACCTTGCACGCAAATTACAGTTATGGAACATAAATTCCATCAGGAAAATATGATCTCACACTTGGGGATCGAAATTTTAAAAAACGAGCCCGGTCGGGTTGAGGCGAGAATGCCTGTAGATAAACGCACGATTCAACCTTTTGGACTTCTGCATGGAGGAGCGAGTGCAGTGCTTGCAGAGACGATCGGTAGCATTGGAGCTTATGAAGCAGTGAAAGATCAAGGCGGAAGAGCGGTTGGATTGGAACTCAATATCAATCACCTTAAATCGGCTACCACCGATTTTGTTTACGGTGTTGGAGAGCCCATACACATGGGAAAACGAACCCATGTTTGGGATGTGAAAATTCGAGATCACGAAGCAACACTCATTGCTATTGCACGATTAACGGTTATGATTCAACCCGCGAAATGAACGTTATACGACTAAGGCTTCCATTATCCAATTTTGAACGAGGGACCGCTCCTTCGCGAACGTTTGTTCTTACAAGTGATTTTCAAGGTGAAAAGAATTTGGCTAGTTCAGATGAAGAATACACGAGGCAAGTGGAAGTGGGAGTTGATTTGTTGAAGAATAGTTTGGCGAAGAAGATTGTGTTAAGCCGAATTATTTCTTTCGATCAAAACGGATTAACCGCTGAAGGTATTTTCAATGCGTTCAACGAAAAATTTCCCTATGCTGCGGTTTTTGCTTTTACAGATGACAATCATGAAGCGTGGGTTGGAGCTACTCCTGAATTGCTTTTCAGGAAGCGCGGAAGGATCTATTCAACCATAAGCTTAGCGGGAACCCGGAAGGCTGGAAGCGAAGACAACTGGGGAGCAAAAGAAATAGAGGAACAACATCTCGTAACTGAATTCATTCAGCATGAATTAGAAATTTTAGGCGCAGAAAAAATTGAGTGCAGCGAATTGCAAACCCGCAATGCAGGATCCATTGAGCACTTGTGCAATGAATTGTCTTTTGAATACTCGGGCGATTGGAAGAAGGTGATGCATGCCTTGCATCCCACACCTGCGGTATGCGGTATGCCAAGAGAAAAAGCAAAAGAGCTCATTCAACAAATAGAAAAACACGACCGAGAATATTACACCGGATTAATTGGAATAGAGCAGGGGGAAAACGTTGATGTATATGTTATTCTTCGTTGTTTGAAAATTACAGATGGAAAGTTGCACGTCTTTGTGGGGGCTGGAATAACCAGTGAAAGCACTCCCGCCTTGGAAGCACGAGAAACCCGGTGGAAGGCAGAGTCAATAACTGACGTAATTTTTTAATTTTTGAACGATTCATTCGACGAGGTGTTTCTATCTTCGTGGCCCGCATGAAATACTCATCGAAAAAAGTAGTCTCCTACATCTTGGGTGCGTTGAAAAGCGCAGGGATAACCGACGTTGTGTTAACTCCAGGTTCTCGAAATGCGCCGTTCAGTATTTCAATTGCAAACGATCCTTTTTTTAATGTCTTTTCTATCGTAGACGAACGTTCCGCAGCTTTTTTTGCCATGGGGCTTTCGCAACAATCGAAAAGTCCAGCAGTCTTGATTTGCACCAGCGGAACAGCTTTGTTAAATTATGCTCCTGCAGTTGCCGAAGCCTACTATCAGCGCATTCCACTGCTCGTGATTTCAGCAGATAGGCCAGAAGAGTGGATAGATAGAGGCGAGGGACAAAGCATTCGTCAGAACAATGTCTTTCAGAATTATTCAGACCTTTCAGCAAGTTTAATAGCCGATGAAAAAGTCGGAGCGGATCAGAATGAAAGAACAATTCAACAGACCATTCAATTCTTGCTTTCAAATAGCGGTCCTGTTCATTTGAATGTCCCCTTTCAAGAGCCTTTGTATGAACTCATAGACATCGATGAACTTCCTTCATTTCAATTTGAAACAGAGAAGAGTTCACCTGATGTTTTGAATGAAGTAAACGAAAGTCTTGAAATAATTCAACGTTCCGAAAGAATCATGGTTCTTGTTGGACAGCATGTTTACAAAGACTTCTCAAAGGAATTGGAGCAATTTAATCAGTTGCAACAAGTCGTTGTATTTACTGAAACACACGCGAATGTGAATGTTGAAAATGCTTTTCCTTGCATCGACAGAATGATTATGGGCTTGGGAGATGAAGCACAACAGACGCTGGCTCCAGATGTTTTGATTACCGTAGGGACGAACATTATTTCAAGAAAAATAAAGGCCATTTTAAGAAAGGCCAAGCCGAAGCACATTCAGGTGGGAAGGAATGAAAAGGCCATGGATACCTTCGATTGTTTGCAGCTTCAATGCAATGTTACACCGCAAGATTTTTTCAATGCGCTGAAAGGAATTGAGAGCAAATCGATATGGAAGAACAAGTTACTTTCCATTCAAGAAAATCAAATCAAGCAAGTGGAAGCTTGGTTGCCAAGTGCAGCCTTTTCTGACCTGACTGTTTTTTCTTCCTTGTTGAAATTTATTCCGAATGGAATGGACATTCAAATGGGAAACAGTTCTGTTGTTCGATACATTCAGCTTTTCAATCAGAATAAAAACATTACCTATTTTGGAAACAGGGGCGTAGCCGGAATAGACGGTTCAACAAGCACCGCAATTGGTGCGGCTTGGAAGACGAAGAAACCAACGTTGCTCATTTCCGGAGACCTTTCCTTTCACTACGATAGCAACGCCTTTTGGAACAATTACCTTTCAAGTGAATTGAAGGTAATTGTGGTCAACAACGGTGGTGGTGGAATTTTCAGAATCATTGACGGCTCGAAAGACACCGAACATTTGCAGCAATATTTCGAGACGGCTCATAGCAGCGAGTCAATTAAGGGCATTGCAGATATGTATAACCTGAATTATTTCAGCGCAGCGAATCATGAAGAATTGAATGAAGCATTACCTTTGTTCTTCAACCAGAATAAAGTTTCTGTGTTGGAAATATTCACACCCAAAGAAGATAATCCGAAGGCCTTAGACGCCTTCTTTCAACATACAAAAAAGATATGAGTGCACAGTGGACATCCATTAAAGAATACGAGGATATTCGATTTGAATTTTTCGAAGGGATTGCTAAAATCACCATCAATAGACCGCAAGTTTATAACGCGTTTAGACCTCAGACGAATGTGGAAATGATAGACGCGATGGACATTTGTCGCGAGCGTCAGGACATTGCTGTTGTGGTCTTAACCGGCGAAGGAGACAAGGCTTTTTGCAGCGGTGGAGATCAGAATGTGAAAGGAGTAGGTGGGTATGTCGACGAGCGCGGTGTTCCAAGATTGAATGTGTTGGATTTACACAAGCGCATTCGCGAACTGCCTAAGCCTGTTATTGCTATGGTGAATGGTTACGCGATCGGCGGAGGACACGTTCTTCATGTGGTGTGTGATTTAACCATTGCTTCGGACAATGCGCGTTTCGGACAAACAGGTCCGAAGGTGGGAAGTTTCGACGCAGGGTTTGGTTCAAGTTATTTGGCAAGACACGTTGGGCAAAAGAAGGCGCGTGAGATTTGGTTCTTGTGTGAACAATACACCGCGGCAGAAGCAGAAGCCATGGGTATGGTGAATAAGGTGGTAAAGTTAGAAGAGCTGGAGGCCACGACAGTACAATGGTGCAAGACCATTATGAAAAGAAGTCCGTTGGCCATTCGCATGATTAAACGCGGATTGAACGCGGAATTAGACGGACAACGCGGTTTAATGGAATTCGCAGGAGACGCAACATTGTTGTATTACTTAACCGAAGAAGCACAAGAAGGGAAGAAGGCATTCCTAGAAAAACGCGATCCCGACTTCCAACAATTCCCGAAGTTTCCATAATGGTGAAGCATTGGATAACCGCAATGCGTCTGCGCA
>CALCNZ010000177.1 GCA_937897625.1 uncultured Flavobacteriales bacterium | reverse complement strand
ATAGTTACATGTATGGAAACACATACACCATTGATGAAGTTATGTTCGATTTGTCTCAGGCTATTTTTGAAGCTGATTTGAAAGGAGATGTGAACACCATTCGTCAAAATTTACAGATAGAGTATACACGTCGATTGATTTCAATGCTTGATGAAAAGAACAAGTACGATAACGTTTCTCAAGGTGTTGCGTTAGCGGAATTGAAAAGAATTAAAAAGTTTGAAGAAACAAATGTTGCTGGAAACGCATTAACAAAGGCTCACCGAGCGCACGTTGTTCAGCTGATTGATGATGCGCTAAGCGCAAAATAAATTTAGATTACTCTGCGAATTAAGCGAAGGTTATGCGAATAACCTTCGCTTTTTTTGTTGATACCTTGATGATCGAGCACGTCAATTCTGAGCTCACCGGAAGCATGTAATATTTCGAAACTACCGTTGTTTTCGAGAACGATTCCAACGTGGGTAATCCGTCCTTCAGCGTTGTCGAAGAATGCAAGGTCTCCCGTTTGTGATTCCGACAATAACATCACGTCTTTACCTTGAGTGGCTTGCTGATAAGCGTCGCGTTTTAGAGTTAGTCCTAAAGTTTTGAAAAAAGATTGTGTAAATCCTGAGCAGTCATAACCGAAATTAGTCTTTCCACCCCAAACGTATGGCACGCCAACATAGCCTTTAAATAAGGCAATGGCTTCGATTAAAGAAAGTATTTGACCAGGAAAATCTTCAGGAACAAAAGCTCCTAAGGGCATTAGAATTTGTTTGTTCTCAAAAGGCTGAAGTGTGCTTTGAAAAGCATATACACGGTTCGTATCTACTTCAAAAACTTGCGGAGAAAATTGCTTCTTGTCAATCCAGCCGCGATATTGATCGAAGTTAGTTTCAATGAGATACCATTTCTCGTTTTCTTCGAGAACTTCGTAGGTCTCTCCGAATATAAGTTGACTCACTTGCTCGCTGCGGTCAGAAGCTTCTGCGCGCATGGGAATGAATGAGAGAAGACATTGTCCGTTTACCATGTTCCAAATTTCATAATAAAAAAGTCTTTTATCGTTTTAAATGATTGTCAATTATTCAATGCGGAATGTGAATGGTTGGAAGAAAAGTGTACATTTGGGAAAATTAAAGCACTATGTGGCGCGAATTGGACAACAAACTCGTTAGAGAATTTCGTTTCAAAGACTTCCAGGAGGCATTCACCTTTTTAACACGCGTGGCTTTCCTGGCAGAAAAAAGTGGGCATCATCCGGCATGGTTTAATGTATACAATTATGTTCGCATTGAATTAAGCACACACGAGGCTGGAGATGTAGTTACAGAAAGAGATCGCAGAATGGCTGTGGCCATTGACGAAATTCTTCAATAATAGCGGAACTTTCATAGTTAAGCGCTAAATTCGCGGCTGAAAGTAAATCTTTCAACAGGAAATCATTTTTTATGACTCAACAAAACAGCTCTGCAGAAATGTCTGCAGTTACCGAAAGAATGGCGTTGCATAACCACGAGCAAGTGGTTTTTTGTCAAGACAATGCAACCGGATTAAAGGCCATCGTAGCAATTCACAACACAACATTAGGACCTGCAGTGGGCGGAACGCGCATGTGGATGTATGCCTCTGAGGGCGATGCATTGACAGATGCTCTTCGTCTTTCTCGTGGTATGACCTACAAAAGCGCTCTTGCCGGTTTGAATATCGGTGGAGGAAAAGCTGTGATTATTGCGGATTCAAAAAAAGATAAGAACGAAGCCCTCATGCGCAGCTTCGGAAAATTCGTAGACGGTTTGGGTGGAAGATACATCACAGCCGAAGACATGGGTATTGGCACGCGTGATATGGAGTATGTGAAGATGGAAACCGATCACGTTGTTGGTTTGCCAGATTATATGGGTGGTGGCGGAGATCCAAGTCCTGTAACAGCTTACGGTGTTTACATGGGAATGAAGGCAAGTGTGAAAGAACAAACAGGAAGCGATTCTCTTGCCGGAAAAACAATTGTTGTACAAGGTGTCGGTCACGTTGGGGAATACCTTGTAGAATATCTTGTAAAAGAAAATGCGCATGTAATTATTACAGACATCTACGAAGACAGAGTAAATGATGTGGTGAAGAAGTACGGAGTTAAAGCCATACTTCCATCTGAAGTTTATACCACTCCAATGGACATTTATAGCCCATGTGCGATGGGTGCAACTATAAACAAGGAAACGCTAGAGCAACTGTCTTGCGGCATTATCTGCGGAGCAGCAAACAATCAATTGGCAATAGAGGCAGAGGACGGACAACGCGTTTTAGACAAAGGAATTTTATACGCTCCCGATTACCTAGTAAATGCAGGGGGAATCATCAATTGTTATTGGGAAATTGTGGGTTACAACCGTCAAGCATCATTGGCGCAAGCAGAATTGATTTACGACACAACACGCAGAATTTATTCAGCATCAAAAGAAAAAGGAATTCCAACATATTTGGCAGCAAACCAAATGGCAGAGCAACGCATTCAATCGATTGCGAATATTAAAACAAGATATTGAACAGAGGGGAGAGAATTATGCTAAACAGGAGACACATACGAATTAAAGTTTTACAGGTCCTTTTTGCCTATTACAACGACGAAGAGCCCAATGCGGCTGCATACGAGAAAATGCTTTTTGAAAGCGTGAATCGTTTTCGCGATTTGTATGTTGCCTTCATTCAATTAATGGTGGAAATGCATTCGCTTTCAATTGAAAAAATTGAAGCTGGAATGAATAAAAAACTTCCGAGCCACGAAGATCTTCACCCGAACACCAAATTCGCGGCGAACGCTTTACTTCGCATTTTATCGCACAGCAAAGCTTTGGAAAAGGCCAGATCGGAAGAGCGTCGTGTAGGGAAAGAGTGTCTTCGCCTGTGTAGAT
>CALCNZ010000176.1 GCA_937897625.1 uncultured Flavobacteriales bacterium | reverse complement strand
CCCAACCGTCACCGCAACTGCGAGCCAATCACTCTGCTCTGGTTCAAGTGCTACACTAACTGCAAGCGGTGCGTCCACATACGCTTGGAGTACCAGCTCTACAGCGAACACCATTACAGTAACACCAACTTCAACTATAACCTACACCGTTACCGGAACAGATACAAACGGATGTACAAACACAGCAAGCAGCACCGTAACGGTTAACCCGATTCCAGCCACTGTATCCTTGACTGCACCTTCATTCTGCTCAACAGGAACCGGAACTATTAGCACGAATACCTCGCAAAGTGGTGTTTCTTACGACTTGTGGATTCCTGGAGAGGTTGTTCCAAATACCTCAACAGTAGGTGCGGGAAGTGCCCTAACATGGTCTGGTCTGAATGCAGGTAACTACTTCGTGGTTGCTACAAATACCAGCAACTGTACCGCTACTTCTTCAACAATTTCTTTATCTGGCATACAACCAATCTATTCCTACTACACAGATGCCGATCACGATAACTTCGGAACGGGTACAACGCAAACACCTAGTTGCAGTGCCTCAGCCCCTCTTGGATACAGCACGTTAAATACCGACTGCAACGATGCCAATGCATCTGTTAATCCTGGTATAGCTGAGATATGCGGAGATGGTATCGACAACAACTGCGATAACAACGAAAGCTATCCTAGTCAATACAGATCGGCTGTTGCTACAGGTGATTGGTCAGATGCTTCTACGTGGGAAAAATATTGCAACGCTGCTGGCTCATGGACCACCGCGCAAATTGCGCCAAGTAACCAATACTTCAACGCAAGCGTGCCATTTGCAGTAACGGTTCAAAGCGGACATACCGTTACGGTTTCAACAACAAGTACCACCGCCTTCGCAAAGGCTGGAAGTTTAACGGTTGCCGGTAATTTAATTGTAAACGGAAATCTAACCGTAACTTCGTCTGTTATTAATTCTGGAAGCGTGACCATCAATCACGGTGCTTCTTTCGTGCAATCTTCAGAGAATACAACGAACTCGGGAAGTGGAAACTTCATAGTGAATATGAACCTTACAGGAGCTAGTAACGGAACGGCTCCAACCGGACGTTACTGGTACTTGGGAAGCCCAATGAACAATACCGTTGCGAGTTTATTCTTCGATCAACCGAAGATGGTTCGCTTATGGAGCTATGAACCAAGCAACAACAGTTGGGTAACACTCATTAACAGCTCAACAACAGCAAGTGGTGCAACCAATTCTACGTTGCTTGTTCCTGGAATGGGATATCTATACCGCGCGGGTTCAGATAAAACGATACAGTTTACCGGAGATGCAACCAAATTCAACAACAACATCACCACTCCGCTTTCCTTCACAGGAACAGGTTACAAGTATGTCGCTAATCCGTATACTTCGCACATCGATTGGAGGTTGGTTACTCGCACAGGATTGAACGTATCTTACTGGATTCGCAACACAACCAATACGGCTTATGAAGCGTACAATGCAACCTCTGGCGTAAGCACTCCAACAGGAACACAAACCACGCAGTTCATTCCACCTATGCAAGGATTCTGGGTCTATGCCTATACGACTCCGTGTAGCTTGCGCATGGACAACGGCGACCGCACACATTCAAACAATTTGCTTCACGCTCCAGAGCACAACCAGATTGTTCGCTTGAACTTGAACGATGGTAAGACAGACGATCAAGCGGTTGTATACGAAAACGAAAACGCAAGCAACGGCATTGAAGAATACGACACCGATAAGTTCATGGACGGAAATCACCACCAAGTTTATTTCTTGGAAGGAACAAAACAAGTTTGTATGGACGGTCTGAAAGACGCAACGGCTAAGCAACGCGTTGACATGGGTATCCAAATCACTTCAGCCGGTACTTACACAATCAATGCAGTTGAATTGGGTGTTGAAGAAGATGTGGTGTTGGAAGACAAGTTCACACACACCTTCCAAGACCTGAAGCGCAACAACACGTATAGCTTCAACAGCAACGCTGGAACATACAACAACCGTTTCGTTCTTCACTTCACGTTGAACCCACAAACTGAAACAGTAATGGAATCAGTTGCAGTAACAGAAGAAGCTGTACAAGCAGAAGGAGTGAATGTTTACACCACTACTGGACAAACAGTGAAAGTTTGGGTAACGAACACCACTGACTTCCAAAACGCAACGGTGAAAGTTTACGACGCAGTTGGAAACATGATCGAGCGTAAGAACATGACATCAAGTGAACTTCTCTTGGATCTTGACACAGCAACTGGGGTTTACCTTGTGGAAGTGATGGGAGATTCGAAAGTGTTTACGAAGAAGATTTTTATTACGAAGTAATAGACCCTTCGGGATGACACAACATGTTGTGATGACAATCTACGATTGATGACCTTCTTCGAAGGA
>CALCNZ010000175.1 GCA_937897625.1 uncultured Flavobacteriales bacterium | reverse complement strand
AGAAGAGTAAGGCTATTTTTTTCATAGCCACGAATATAAGAATTACAAGGTTAAAAGTCCACGCTTTTGCGTCAATGTTTTCTGACGAAATCCACGTGGTGCTTTAATGGTATACCCCAACGTGAATTCGTGCGAGCTAAAACCCAAGGCCTGTGCTATACCGGTATTCATTTCGTAGGAATACCAAAGCGAATAACCTTCAAACTTCCATCCGAATAGAGCGGCCCAGGCGGTTTGTGGCCTGTAGGTTATACCGAAACACAAGTCGCGGTTATAATTCAGCATGACATTCAAATCTACCTGCATGGGAGTAACGGCAGTAAACCGAGAGAACACGCTGGTTGAAAGGCCCCAATCTTTTGTCAAACTGAATTCATAAGACCCCATCAATTGATAATGTCGAATCACTTTCTCGTTTATGTTTCCACTTCCAAAATTCAATTTGGGTTGAAGCATGTACGGAACACTTACTCCAAAAAAATAGTTCTTTCCGTAGAGCATCATTCCTGCATTGGCATTGAAAGCAAAAGAAGATTGCCTCACTCCGCCTCCCAACGCCAAGTCATTCGGATCTTGAACCACCGCATTGCTCAGATCGAAAACATACTGCGTGGCTATTCCACTTAAACCAAAAGCAATGGATTGCTTGCGGTTAATGGCAATGTGCGAGGCTCCGGTAAACTCCATAGAGGTCGTTGAGTAAGCCCCCGTTTTATCTTGAAACAATACTCCGCCAATAGCGAAACCGTTGGGCAGCTGTTTGTTCGCGGTGAGGAAAAATGTTTTGGGATGCGTATTCGTTCCGTTCCATTGTGAACGATAAGTGGTGTAAAGTGGAATGTCTCTGTTCACCCCTGCAGCAGCGGGATTCACAGCATACGGATTCACCATGAATAAAGTGCGACGGGGATATTGTTGTGCTCGAGAAACTGAAGCTGACAGCAGAATCAGAACAAGCAAGAACCTTTCGAAGAACCTTTCGAAGAACCTTTCGAAGAACCTTTCGAAGAACCTTATCTGCACGATATTTAACTTGAACTTATTCATACTTGATGGACACCACGCCTGTTAAAGGTTCTTTGCTTTTGTCGTAACTCACCACGTAATAATAATCTGCAGGTGGAAGCGGTTCGTTGTTCAATGTTCCTCGCCAAGGATTTGCATAACCATTCGATTCGAAAACAACTTGTCCATATCTGTTCACCACTTGAACATGCGCATCTGCGTATCCGTCCAATCCTCCTATTACCCATGTGTCGTTAGAGCCATCGCCATTCGGTGTTATGGCATTCGCAATGAAAATACATCCGTCTTTCAATGGAACAAATACACTTCGTTTGTATATACAATTGTTCACATCGGTTACTTCGACACGATAGCTTCTATTTCCAACAAGTCCAGTTGCGAGAGGCGTTTGCTGCGCTTGCAAGTCGTTCCATAAAAAACTAAACGGTCCAAATCCGCCTACAAGTAGCACCTCTGCGGTACCGTCTAAATTATTGAAACATGACTCTTCCGTTGAGCTAGTTGATAAATTCAAGTTTGAAGAAAAAACAGCCTCCACGTTAATGACTTCATTCACGGAACAACCGGCATCGTCTTCCACTTGAATGGAAATGGGGCCCACTCCAAGGTTGGCCAATTGATATTCCAATAACGATTGTGGAAGGATTTCGTAATTTCCATTTCCAATGGTAATGTGCAAGGCTCCGGTTCCTCCTGCAAAAACTAAATTCGCTTCACCATCGGTGTATTCAGAACAAGTTGGCCCAACCCCACTGCTAAAAACTTGTATCGAATCTGGAAAATTCAATTCGAAAGGAAGTTGAAACACGCAGCCATTTCCATCTGAAACAACAAGCGTATCTGCTCCTCCACATAAATTCGTCAACACTCCAGAAGCCACACCAGAAGCCCCGTTCGAAAGAAGTTCGAACGAGTAATTCCCTACTCCTCCGTTGGAAGAATAGGCAATAGCCCCGACACATTGATTCGCACAAATTAAATCTGTCTGCTGAGTTATTGCTGCTTGAACGGCACTCGGCTCTTCAATCAATACTGAATTTGAAGCATTACATCCGTTCTCGTCGGCAACTTGAATAGTTAAAATACCCGCGTTTAAATTCGATAATGAAAACGGAAGTTGCGAAAGTGAAATCGCATCGGTTAGCACTCCTGTTCCTCCACTTCCACTTACTTCAACACTTCCTGATTCGTCTTGAAAACAATTCAAATTATGTCCGATCAATTGAACGCTCGGCGGAATAAATTCCAAAATGGAAATTGAATTCGTGGTATCGCGACATCCATAATTATCGGTTGAATGAATTACGAACGATCCAGCGCTTGGCGCGTTGAAAGAACAGCTTCCGTCCAATGAATTCGTTGTAGCGACAAGCGCGTTCAGCACCGTGTCCCACAAAGAATAGGTCACGGGAACATTTCCACCTGAATTTAAATTTATAACCTGTGAATCTGTTGTGCATCCGGGCTGCGTTACAGTTGCCATTTGTGAAATTGGATTCGCATTGCAGGGATTATTAAAGCAACCTTCCAACACTTCCGTTTGAAAAGCAGAGCCCGGTCCAGCGTAGTTTTCAAAATACTGAACACCCAACTTCACGCACAAATTTCCGCACGTGGTGAATCTTCCAATTAAAATTTTATTTTCTGAATTTGTCTGAACCGAACCGTCATTCGGCATTCTGAAAAACAACGTATTTGAAAGTGACAACACCGAACTTCCAGTTTCCCATGCATTTAATGCATTGTTCTCTGAAGTTACCTGATACAAATGATTACTTGAAGCGTTACAAACACTTCCAACTGCAAATCGACTGTCCCATTCTAAGGCCGGACTTACAGCGTAATCGGCACAATTAATTCCTTCCGAAAAATAACTTCCATTCGTATGTTGGAAAAAATTACAATCGGAAGAAACCTGAACCGTGAAATTCGGATTACTCTGCAATCCACCACCAATAGCGGTTAATCTAAAATTTGAAGTCGGAAAAGAAACGTATACGTCGTAAGTAACATACGCCGTAAGATCTGTTCCTTCAACCAATCCGTAATGCGCGGTGTAATCTGCAACAAGCGACACCTGCGCACTTGAAGCACAAGAAACAAGCGCAAGCACGAATACTTGCACAACTTGAAACAAATTCCATCGCCATTTCATTAGCGATAAAATTAGAGTAGGAAAACTTAATACGAAAGGACTTTGTCCAATGTTGTTCTCAATCGATTGTTAGCCATGAAATTTATTTCAAGACCCGCATTAAAAGGAATAGGAGTATCCAAACTTGCGCAACGTGTCACAGGAGCATCGAGGTATTCAAAGCATTCTTCCGTGATGCGTGAAGCCAACTCCCCGCCAATTCCGCCGGTTAGCGAGTCTTCATGTAAGACAACAACACGTCCCGTTTTCTTTACGGAAGTCATCACCGTCTCATAATCCAGAGGAGCCAACGTGCGCAAATCAATTAATTCGACACCCGCGTATTTCTCTTCCTTCAACACTTCCAATCCCCAATGAACACCGAGTCCGTAGGTCACGAGCGTTAATTTATCTCCAGCCGAAACAATTCTTGCCTTTCCAAAAGGAAGCGCGAAAAGACCTTCAGAAACTTCTTCTTCAATGCTTCTGTACAACATTTTGTGTTCGAAGAACAACACCGGATTCGGGTCTTCGAAGGCTTGACACAACAAACCTTTCGCGTCGGAAGGGAAAGCAGGATATGCGATTTTCAATCCGGGAGTGTGGAAGAACCAAGCCTCGTTGCTTTGACTGTGGAACGGTCCAGCTGCTGCGCCACCACCTGTTGGCATACGCACAACAACGTCTGCATTTTCTGCCCAACGGTAATGAAGCTTCGCAAGGTTATTTACAATCTGATTGAATCCGCAAGTCACGAAATCCGCGAATTGCATTTCCACCATCGCCTTGTGACCTTTCATGCTCAGTCCCAATCCAGCACCCACAATTGCAGACTCACACAACGGCGTGTTTCGAACGCGCCCCTTGCCAAACTCTTCCACAAATCCTTCAGTAACTTTAAACACGCCTCCGTATTCTGCAATGTCCTGCCCCATCAAAACCAAGCGATCGTGTTTGCGCATACTCTCGCGCAATCCATCTTGAATGGCATCTATGAAACGCATTTTCTTTTTGTTAGAAGATGCCGGAATTTCAACGTTTGAAAACGGCGCAAATAAATCTTCGAATTCTTCTTCGGTATTGGCTTCAATGTCTGGTTCTGCGTATGCCGACTTTAAATTCGTGTTGATTTTATCTTTCAACTTTAAATTCATTGCCTCTACGTCACCTGCAGTAATAATTTTCTCCTCCAATAAATAAGCCTCGTACATGGCCACGGGATCTTTCTTCGTCCACTCGTCAATCATTCCCTCCGGATAATATTTTGTTCCGCTGGCTTCTTCGTGACCGCGCACGCGGAAAGTCATGCACTCTAAAATAATTGGACGTGGATTCTTGCGAATGCTTTCCGCAATTTCTTTTACCGTTGAATAAACCTCTAGAATATTATTTCCATCAATTTGAATCGCATCTTCTTTCGGCATGCCGTATCCGATGGCTTTATCTATAAATTGTTTGCAACGAAACTGCTCGCGACTCGGGGTCGACAATCCCCATGCGTTATTTTCAATACAGAATATAACTGGAAGATCCCAAACCGTAGCCACGTTCAATGCCTCGTGAAAATCGCCTTCGCTAGCGCCTCCATCTCCGCTGAAAACTATTGTTGCTTTGGGAGAGCCTTCCAATTTATTTGCAAGTGCTATGCCGTCGGCAATGCCCAACTGAGGCCCCAAGTGAGAGATCATTCCCACCACGTGGTGTTTTTTTGTTCCGAAGTGAAACGAACGATCGCGTCCTTTTGTAAAACCGTCTTTCTTTCCTTGAAACTGAAGGAACAATTGTTTTAAATCTAAATTCCTTGAAGTGAAGATTCCCAAATTGCGGTGCATAGGCAAAATAAATTCATCTTCTTCCATGGCCATTCCCACACCTACCGAAATCGCCTCTTGTCCGTAGGACGAAAACCACTTCGAGATCATTCCCAAACGCAATTGGCTTAGCATCTTGTCCTCTATTAAGCGCGGTAGTTTAATCCCTTCGTACAACGCTAATAATT
>CALCNZ010000174.1 GCA_937897625.1 uncultured Flavobacteriales bacterium | reverse complement strand
TTTAACTTTATTTATCACGTTTGCGGGAATTTTCTCCTATATAAAACTCCCGAAAGAACGTTTTCCAGATATTGTTATTCCAACAATATATGTGAGTACTGTTTATCCGGGAGCTGCTCCAAAGGATGTTGAAAATTTGGTTACCAAGAACATTGAGAAACAGATTAAGTCCATTGCGGGTGTGAAGAAAGTAACCAGCACGAGTATTCAAGATTTCTCGAGTGTGGTGGTAGAATTCAACACGAATGTAGACGTTCCTGTTGCCAAGCAAAAGGTTAAAGACGCGGTAGATAAAGCGAAGAAAGACCTTCCACAAGATTTGCCAGCAGATCCGAATGTGATGGAAGTAGAGTTTTCGGAAATGCCTATTTTATTCGTGAACATTGCGGGTAATTATAGCCTCGATGAATTGAAAAAATACGCGGAAGAACTTCAAGATAAAATTGAAGGATTGAAAGAAATTACGCGTGTAGACATGGTAGGTGCTTTGGATCGCGAGATTCAAGTGAATGTTGACATGTACAAAGCTGCAGCTGCGAAAATTAGCATTGCAGATATTGAAAGAACGCTAAACTACGAGAACTTAACCATTAGCGGAGGAAGTGTTGAGATAGATGATATGAAGCGCACATTAAGTGTGAGCGGTGAGTTCAAGGACATTGAAGAAATTAAAAATTCAATCATCTCTGGACAAACCGGTGCTCACTTATATCTGAAGGACATTGCAGAGGTTGTAGACGGACACAAGATTCAGGAAAGTTATGGTAGACTGAACCATAAGAATGTCATTACGCTGAACGTAATTAAGCGAGGTGGAGAGAACTTGATTAATGCGTCAGATGAAATTCAGGAGATTATTGCTGAAATGCAAGCAAATAAATTCCCGAAGGATTTAGAGGTGGTTGTAACTGGAGACCAGAGTAGAACTACGCGCATTACGCTGCACGACTTGATTAACACGATTATCATTGGTTTCATATTGGTTACTATTATTCTCATGTTTTTCATGGGAGCAACGAATGCAATTTTCGTTGGACTATCAGTTCCGCTTTCGATGTTCATTGCATTCTTGTTGTTGCCCGGATTGGATTTCACCATGAACATGATTGTCTTGTTCGCTTTCCTTCTGGGGTTGGGAATTGTGGTAGATGACGCGATTGTTGTGGTTGAAAACACACACCGTATTTACGATAACGGTAAAGTGCCCATTAAGATCGCAGCGAAGAAAGCAGCAGGAGAGATTTTCCTTCCAGTATTGTCCGGAACAGCAACCACTTTGGCGCCTTTCGTTCCGCTTGCTTTTTGGGATGGGGTTATTGGAAAATTCATGGGTTACCTACCAATTACATTAATTATCACGCTAACGGCTTCTTTAATCGTTGCATACATTATTAGTCCCGTTTTCGCGGTAGATTTCATGAAGCCGCACAAAGAAAATAAGGGAGTAAACTTGAAGAAATTAGGAATTACTTCGGTTATTTTCATTGTAGTTGGAATTCTATTTTACATAGGTGGAAACGTGGGTATGGGGAACTTTACCATGTTCATGTTGATCATCTATATTTTCTATCGTTTCATTTTGAAACGAATGATTGAGCACTTCCAACACAAGACTTGGCCGGGTGTTCAAGGAGTTTATGCAAGATTTTTGGCTTGGGCGTTAACTCGTCCGAAGACCATTTTGTTTAGCACATTCGCCTTGTTGATTCTATCGTTTATGGTTACCGGATTGCGTAAACCGAATGTGGTTTTCTTTCCGAAAGGAGAACCGAATTTCGTTTATGTATACGCTAGTCTTCCGGTAGGAACGAAGCCTGAAGCAACCGACAGCGTTGCGAAAATTATTGAAGAGCGCGTGTACAGTGTAATTGGAGAGAACAATCCAATTGTAGAGTCTGTAATAACCAACGTTGCCATTGGTGCCAATGAATCTCGCGACGACCGTGCACCTTATTCGCACAA
>CALCNZ010000173.1 GCA_937897625.1 uncultured Flavobacteriales bacterium | reverse complement strand
GTTGTGTCATCCGCACAGCGGTCATCACAACGTGTTGTGTCATCCGCACAGCGGTCATCACAACGTGTTGTGTCATCCGCACAGCGGTTATCACAACGTGTTGTGTCATCCGCTTACAAGCGGTTATCCACCATCTTCACGCCAGGGAATCCCGCTTGATTGAATTTGAAGTCACCGTCGTTAATTGCAGGATTCGCTTTGAAGTTTTTGATCTTGTACGTAACATCGGCGTTTTCACGGGTCTTCACATTCACCTTCACCAATTCCATTTTCGCTTTATCTACGAATAAAGTCACCGTGTGAAACGATTTTGATTTTGGGTTCAAAGGATACAGTGCAATTTCATAACACGCAATGCCGTCAATGGTGGCGTTGGTGTTTTTCATTTCATGCTTGAAGTCTTTGTTCCAGATGGTATACATTTCAGATGGATCGAATCCACCGTCCTTAACGTCGGCTAAGTTGTCAATCGAACACGAGTTCGATTTTTTGTTGTAGGTCCAAACCGTTGCGCCGTCGCAATAAACAGCGTAGTCTGGAAGGGCTAATTGATATTTTTTTCCTTTTACTTTCACAGTGCCGTTTTGCTTGGTCACTTTTCCAGTTTTCGGATTGCTAAGTTCAGAGCTGAAGTCTGAAGAGGTGGTTGCCCACGATTTTGCTTTGGTAGAAATTTTATCTAAGATTTCTTTAGAGGTCTGAGCTTGAAGAGAAAACGTTGCAAGAAGTGCGAACGCTAGAAATAGATTTTTCATTTTGTTTTTTTATTAATCACGCAGGTTTTTCAAGAACTGTTCCAAAGCAATTTCATCCGGTATTAAAACCTTCCGAGCCTTGCTCCCTTCGAAGGGGCCAATAAGTCCAGCAGCTTCCAATTGGTCTATCAATCGGCCTGCTCTGTTATAACCCAATTTCAGTTTTCGTTGAAGAAGAGAGGCCGATCCTTGCTGACTTAACACAATGACCTTCGCTGCTTCCTCAAACAATGAATCACGTTCCGAGTTGTCAAAATTACCTATTTCCATTGAATTTTCATCAGCAACTTCTGGAAGATGGAAAGCGTGCGCATAACCTTGCTGACTTCCAATGAATTCAGTTATGGCTTGTACCTCGGGTGTGTCAACGAATCCGCATTGCAGGCGAATCAAATCATTCCCTGTACTTAAAAGCATATCACCTCGACCAATCAATTGGTCTGCACCTCCTGCGTCGAGAATAGTGCGCGAGTCAATCTTCGAAGTCACACGGAACGCAATACGCGCAGGGAAGTTCGCTTTAATGGTTCCTGTAATAATATTTACCGAAGGACGCTGCGTGGCAATAATCAAGTGAATTCCGATGGCACGCGCCAACTGAGCGAGACGAGCAATGGGTGTTTCCACCTCGCGACCTGCGGTCATGATCAAATCGGCGAACTCATCTACAACCAACACAATGTAGGGAAGGAAGCGGTGCCCGTTGTTCGGATTTAATTTTCTAGAAATGAATTTCGCATTGTATTCCTTAATGGTTCGGCACTCCGCTGTTTTCAAAAGTTCGTAGCGCTCGTCCATTTCCACACACAACGAATTCAACGTTTTTACAGCTTTGCTCGTGTCTGTGATAATCGCTTCCGCTTCATCAGGCAGTTTCGCCAGGAAATGTCTTTCAATTTTATTGAAAAGGGTAAGTTCTACTTTCTTCGGATCAACCAACACGAACTTTACCTGCGATGGATGCTTGCGATAGAGTAAAGAAACCAAGATAGCGTTCAATCCAACCGACTTACCTTGACCGGTAGCACCAGCCATGAGTAAGTGCGGCATCTTGGTTAAATCGGTAACAAAGATGTCGTTCGAAATGGTTTTCCCCAACACCAACGGAAGCTCCATGTCTGCATTTTGAAACTTGTCGCTCGCGATCAACGAACGCATAGAAACCACATCGGGCTTGCTGTTCGGAACTTCAATACCAATTGTTCCTTTTCCTGGAATGGGCGCTATGATACGAATGCCCAATGCAGCAAGGGAAAGCGCGATGTCGTCTTCCAAACTTTTGATTTTAGAAATACGAACACCAGGAGCTGGAACGATTTCATACAACGTTACGGTTGGTCCGATGGTGGCTTTAATCTTAGCAATCTCAATCTTATAGTGATTGAGCGTTTCAATAATTCGGTTCTTGTTTTCTTCCAGTTCTTCCTTCGAAATCTGAGGTCCATTTCCGCCGTAATTCTGAAGTAAATCAATGGATGGAAGTTGGTAGCGTGAAAGGTCAAGCTTCGGATCGTATTCACCGAATTCGGTACTTTCAATTTCGTCGGAGCTCAGCTCTTCAGCCTGAACAACCGGTGCGATTTCAATTCCGAGGTCTCCCATATCGTCGTCTTCGAAGATGGTTGATCCTCCTGTTGAAACAGGATCTAATTCAAACCCATCGGAAGTGCTTTCTTCTTCCTCTATTAGTTCGAAGGCCGGCTGTGGTTCCATTGGATTGTCGAAGTCGAAAGAAGTTGCTTGCGCAGGTGTCTCTTCATCGATTACAACTTCATAAACTTCGGGCTCAGGTTCGGGCTCAGGCGTGTAAGTAGGAATTGCTTCGGCCTTCACTTCAACCGTAGTTTCTTCGGTGTTAACGATGGGGTGAAAAGGAACTTCTTCCTCGTCGTTTTCTTCCTCAATAATTCGAGGCTTGTCTGCTTTTGGTTTCGATCTAAAAAGAACACCAAGTCGAGCTATGAAGGTATCTACATGGTGATTGAAATTCACAATGAAGAAGACAAGCACCACGAAAATAATTCCGAGTAGCGTGCCCATCCAACCCAAGTGCGAAACACAAAAGTGTGTGGCCACAACGCCATATCCGCCGACAAACAATCCGTTGATTAAAATTTCAATGTGGTCGAAAGGGACAGGGTTGGTGCGGTGTGCGAAGAACCCAATGGCAAGCGGAACGAAGAGCATTATTCCAACGCATACGCGCAAAGTCTTCAAAAATGGAAGAAGATGTTTCCCGGTTAACAATCGCATGCCAATGAGGAAAATCAAAAGAGGAATACAAAGTGCTGCTATTCCTGCAAAGTGGAACATAAGTGCATGGGCCCAACGTGCGCCAAGTCCACCCATCCAATTGTGATAGGATTCATTCAATCCGCCGCTTCCAACGAATAATTGTTGGTCATGTGCGCCAGAAAACAAATAGGAAATGCAGGCAAACGCCGTAAATGCCGAGAACAAAAGAACGGCCAATCCTGCAATGCGCATAGAGCGTACGTCGCGATTCAAGTGCTCGTTTCTATCTTCAAATTCGGCGGAAGTATCGACCTCGCCTTTTCTTTTTTTAGCCAAAATGTACAGATGTATGGATGTGTGAAATTATTCAGTAGAACAACAGAAAAAGCAGGGGGTGTTGTGTCTTATTAACATAGATTTGTGGCTATGTGAAAGGAAGAACGTGAGAATAGTCGAAAAAAATGAATAGCATAGTTGCAATTCTCAATATTCTACGTATATTTGCCGTCCAATTTCTGCAACAATGGCTAAGAAAGGTAATAGAATACAAGTTATAATGGAGTGCACAGAACACAAAGAGTCTGGCATGCCCGGCACAAGCCGCTACATCACTACTAAGAACAGGAAGAATACTCCTGAGCGCTTAGAGAAGAAAAAATTCAACCCGATTTTGAAGAGAATGACGGTTCATAAAGAAATCAAATAAGCTTAAGTCATGGCAAAGAAAGTAGTTGCGACCCTGCAAACTGGTGGTGGTAAGAACCACACCAAAGTTATTAAAATGGTGAAGTCTGCGAAGTCAGGCTCATATTCCTTCAAAGAGGAAATTGTACACAATGATAAAATCGGCGAGTGGTTTGCTAAAGGCTAATCGCTGTTAGAAATACGTTAAAAGGCTTTTCCTTTGGAAAGGCCTTTTTTTTATTTTAGACCTGCACTATGAGTTTCTTCAAACGCCTCTTTTCGAAAGAAAAAAAAGACAAGTTAGATCTTGGTCTTGAACGCACCCGTGAAGGTTTTTTCGGGAAGCTTGCGCGAATAATAACAGGTAAGGCGCATGTTGACGAAGAAATGCTTGATGAATTGGAAGAAATTCTAATCACATCGGATGTTGGAACAGATACAACAGAGAAGATTATTAAGCGCATTCAAGAGCGCGTTCGTCAAGAAAAGTCAATGCCTTCCGATCAGTTGAATCAAGTCCTGCGCGACGAAATTGCGCAAATGCTTGTGGGTCATGATGGAGAAGAGAGCGAAGAAATTTTCATACCAGCCACAGATGGAATGCCTTATGTGATTATGGTAGTTGGCGTGAATGGCGTTGGAAAGACCACAACGATAGGCAAGATGGCGTATCAACTTCAACAACAAGGAAAAAAAGTTGTGCTGGGAGCGGCCGATACGTTTCGCGCAGCAGCTATTGATCAATTGAAAATTTGGGCCGAGCGCGCAAACGTTGAAATTGTGGCTCAAGCTATGAATGCAGATCCTGCGGCCGTTGCGTTCGATACGCTTCAATCGGCAGTTGCAAAAAAAACCGATGTGGTAATCATTGATACCGCCGGTCGTTTGCATAACAAGGTGGGTCTTATGAATGAACTCACGAAAATTAAGCGCGTCATGCAGAAGGTTGTTCCGAATGCGCCGCACGACGTGATGTTAGTTTTAGACGGTTCAACCGGACAAAATGCTTTTGAGCAAGCCAAGCAGTTCACTGCCGCTACCGAAGTTTCGTCGTTGGCCATTACGAAAATAGATGGCACTGCGAAGGGCGGAGTGGTGATTGGAATTTCAGATCAGTTTAATATTCCCGTTCGATTCATAGGAGTGGGTGAGCAGGCTGGTGATCTTCAGGTCTTCAACAGATTTGAGTTTGTAGATAGTTTATTCGCAGGTAAAACAAAATAATGAAAACGAAGACCCTCAAGAAAAACAAGGTGAATGTAGTAACCTTGGGTTGCGCGAAGAATATATTCGATTCGGAAATCATGATGGCGCAGTTGAAGGCCAATGCCTTCGACGTAGAGCATGAATCGGAAGAAGTAGATTCTGAAATTGTAATTATCAATACCTGCGGTTTCATTGATAACGCGAAAGAAGAAAGCATCAACACCATTTTAGCTTGGGCGAAAGAAAAGGAGAAGGGGAATGTTTCGAAGCTATACGTGACGGGATGTTTGAGTGAGCGCTACAAGCCTGAATTGGAAAAAGACATTCCAGAGGTGGATGCGTTTTTCGGAACACGCGATCTTCCACGTTTATTGAAAACGTTGAAGGCCGATTACAAAACGGAATTGGTGGGTGAGCGCTTGTTAACCACGCCAAGTCACTTCGCATATTTCAAAATTGCGGAAGGATGTGATCGTCCGTGTTCGTTCTGTGCCATACCGCTAATGCGCGGAAAGCACGTGAGCACACCAATGGATCAGCTCGTGAAGAACGCGAAATCATTGGCGGCTAACGGTACCAAAGAATTGGTGCTTATTGCACAGGATTTAACATATTACGGATTAGACATTGAAAAGAAACGCACGCTTTCAGAATTATTGAAACGTCTTTCAGATGTGGAGGGAATCGATTGGATTCGCCTTCAATATGCTTTTCCGAGTGGATTCCCGATGGATGTGTTGGATGTTATGAATGAAAGAGACAACATCTGCAAATATTTAGACATGCCCCTTCAACATGGAACAACAAAAATGTTGCAAGCCATGAAGCGCGGTATTACGAGAGAGAAGACCGATGCGCTTATTCAGGATATTCGCATGAAGGTTCCAGATATTGCTATTCGCACGACCTTGATTACAGGATTCCCTGGTGAGACAGCTGCCGATCACAAAGAATTGTTGAAATGGATTGAGCAATCTCGATTCGAGCGATTGGGTGTGTTTACCTACAGCCATGAAGAGAATACAACGGCGTTTGCATTGAACGACGATGTTTCAGCCAAAACGAAGAAGAAACGTGCCGACGAAATTATGGAAGTGCAATCGCATATTTCATTGGAGTTGAATGAAGCGAAAGTGGGCAAGACCTTCAAGGTTTTAGTAGATAAAATGGAAGGAGATTATTACATCGGTCGCACTGAATTCGATTCTCCTGAGGTAGACAACGAAGTGGTTGTTCCGAAGTCGGAAGGGTACTTACGCGTGGGTGATTTTGCCAACATTGAAATTGTTCGTGCAGAACATTACGATTTAATTGGAAAAATTAAAGCTTGAGTTCTGAAGTGAAATACCCGGTTATGGAAACCTTCACCAGTGTTCAGGGTGAAGGTGTGCATTCGGGTGTTCCAAGTTTTTTTATTCGCTTAGCAGGATGCGATGTGGGGTGTGTTTGGTGCGACGTGAAGGAGAGTTGGGACAAAGAAAAGCATCCGCTTGTATCTCTTGAATCCCTTGTCGAAGCAGCCGTTGGAAGTGGGGTGAACGTTGTTATTGTCACAGGAGGTGAGCCCACCATGCATGATTTGGCGCCATTGACAGAAGCACTTCGGAATGTTGGACTTCGCATTCATATAGAAACCAGCGGGACACAAAAACTAACCGGTCTATTCGATTGGATTACCTTTTCACCCAAAAAATTTAAAGCGCCGTTGGAAGAGTATTTCCAAGTGTCGAATGAATTGAAGGTTGTGATTAATCACAAGTCCGACATTGAATGGTCTCATGAATTGTCTGCACGTATGAACGAACATGCGCAGTGGTTCATGCAGCCGGAATGGGAAAAACGAGAAGTTATGCTTCCGCTTATTTTCGAGTGGGTATTAAAAAAAACACACTGGCGTGTGGGCCTTCAAATTCATAAATACATGGGAGTTGAATAATTAATCAGGGTGAATAATCATTCACCCTGATTACTTTATTCTTTTATTATTCTCAGTTTATTTCCTTCTTCATCGGTCACAATATAAATTCCTGCACCGTAGTTGCTGAAATTAATT
>CALCNZ010000172.1 GCA_937897625.1 uncultured Flavobacteriales bacterium | reverse complement strand
GATCTTCAACCCCTAATTCCTTACAGATTTCAATAATCTTATCTGCTTGCAAATACGATTGGTTGGAAGGAGGAGGACCTACGCAAACGGCCTCATCGGCATATTTTACGAACGGTGCGTTACGATCGGCTTCACTATAAATAGCAACAGTTGCAATTCCCATTTCTTTCGCAGAGCGCATAATGCGCAACGCAATTTCACCACGGTTTGCGACAAGTATTTTTTTCATTCCACAAAAATGAACATTCGAAGTCCATTTTGAAAATTATTCGTCACTTTTTCTTCGGTGTCGTTTTCTTTTTCTTCTTGGGTTGAATTTTTATAGAATCAGCAACAATGGTTGTTGTAGGAACGCTTCCTCCAGTTGTCCATTGTGGAGATGCCACGCTATTTAGTTGTGTGGATGTAGAAGTAATGGTTGGTCCAGTTGAAAAATTAGCCGCGGGTGCATCGTCTGAGCTCGTTGCCGCATTGGTCGATTCTTTGTCCATGGTGCGATTCGCTTTTTCTTCAATCATATCATACGCCGGAACGGCTTCTTCTCGCTCTTCAATCACGCCGTCCGTAAGAGGATACTCTTGCACGTGTTCAATGGAGATGACATTAGGTACATTGTAGATTCCAGAGATTCGATTTACCTCTGCGTATTGTTCGGGGTTTACTTTCAACTCGGCGTTTTCAGAAACGGTATCAAGGGGTGAAGCTGCGCTGTCTTTTGATTCGAGGATTACGCTTGCCAATTGATTGGAATTATTTTCTGAAGGAATGAACCAAACGATTGCTCCAATTACTGCCGCCATTCCAACCAAGGAGAATGAAACGGTTCGGAATCCGCTCCACTTGGGCAAAGGCGGAAAGAGGAAGTTCAACCACACTTTGAATCGCGAAGGCTTGTGGGCGTTGAATTCTTTCTTCAAGTTTTTCCAAACAGCAGCAGGAGGATCTTGCATCTCGTGTTCGGATGACTCGATCTTTCCAAGAAGCATTTTCAGTTCGTTGAATTCCTCTTCGTTGGAAACATGTTGCAACACAAAGGCGCGTTCCTCGGGCAGCAAACCGTTGAAAGTCTTGGTGCGAAGGAGTCGCTCCAAATCTTCGGGTTGATATAAAAAGGGTTTCTGAGTGCTCATGATTTTAGGATAATGAAGAGGAATGAAAGTAAAAGTTCTTTGTATTCGTGAAGAATGCCGTTGAGTTCTTTGAGTGTATAGAAGAGTCGCGATTTTACGGTGCCTTCTGAACATCCCATGGTTTCTGCAATTTCTGGATTCGTGAGTTCATGCACGAACCGAAGTTCGAAAGTGGTTCTTTTGGTTTCGTCTAATTGCGACAGCGCATCTTGAAGCGCCTCCTCGAACACCGAACGGTCCATGTCGCGATCGTGTTCATGCACTTCGGCTGTCGCAATAGTCATTCGCGCCTCGGCGCGAACTTCATGCTTCGCATATTCATTCTTACACTGGTTGTGCGCCATACTGTAGAGCCACGTCTTGAAGTTGCGCTTCACATCGAAGCCTTCGGCATGACGAAAGACTTTGCTGAAGAGCTCTTGTGTGAAGTCTGCTGCAACCTCTTTATCTTTTCGCAGCATGCGAAAGAAGTAAGAATGTATCGGCCGGCTATAACGGGTGTAAAGCTCTTCAAAGGCACGTTCATGGCCGGCCGCAATCAGCGGCATGAGTTCCTCGTCTTTGTAGGAAGCGTAGTTGTTATGTCTGTTGAATAGTGCCAAAAGAATGGGGTTTCATGCCGCTGTACAAGCAACGTACAGAACGGTTCATTTATTTATACTTATTATTTAAATCGAGGCGATCCCGAAGCTCGAACAACATCATGGCCGTTGCTCCCCAAATGAAATACTCTTCATAGCGAATCGCAGGCACCGTCTTCGTTTGCTGAATGTGCGGCATAAAGATTTCCATCTTTTCAGTCTTCATGTTCGCCCCGAAATGAGACAACGGAATGGGAACCAACGCAGCAACTTCGTCTTCCTTCGGAATGAAACTAGGTTCTTCTTTCAACACCGTCGCAAACGGCTGAACCAACATGTGGCTCGGAGGAATGAAGATTTCATTCAACCCAAAATATTTTTTTTCAATCGGAAGTTGAAGTCCGACTTCTTCGTGCAATTCACGCAAGGCCGTGTGCAAGAGACTTTCATCGCCTTCGTCTTTCTTCCCACCGGGAAATGCCATTTGTCCGCTGTGCACGCCATCGTAAACAGGACGCTGAATGAGCGTAAGTCCCGCATCGTTTCCCAAAGGATGAAGGACAATAACCACGGCGCTTTCGCGCGGAGTGGGTGTGAGCATGCGTGCTTCAGCTGCGCTTTCTCGAATGTACGCATCGAGTTCGCTGTACGATCGAGGTACAAATTTTTTCTCTAATTGCTCTTCAATCCAGTGCATAGTTTTTCATTTCGAAGTCAATCTAGAACTAACTTCGTATCGCGATGCCAATTTACAGACTCTCAGATGAATTGTGGTTCCCCGGTCCCGAGGAATTTGAAGACAATCTTGTTGCTGTAGGTGGAGATCTGTCTGTTTCGCGATTGCTGCTCGCTTATTCCAAAGGAATTTTCCCTTGGTACGAAGAGCCCGGAGAACCGCGCTGGTATTGTCCGGAAGAACGTTGTGTCTTTCATGTGCCTTCCTTCAAACCAAGCAAATCAACACGATTACTTTACAACAAAGGCGTCTATAGATTCACTTTCGACCACGCTTTTCATGAAGTGATTCTAGCTTGCGCAGGAAACGGAAGGGAAGACGAAACTTGGATTTTACCTGAAATGATTGAAGCCTATTCTGAATTGCATTCACTCGGATTCGCCCATTCCGTCGAGGTTTGGCGCGATGGACAATTGGTGGGCGGATTGTATGGCGTGAATCTCGGAGGAATGTTTTGTGGGGAGAGTATGTTCTCCACGGAATCGAACACTTCGAAGTTAGCCCTTTGGCATTTGGTGCTGCGTTGTCGGGAATGGGGAATGGAATGGATTGACGGACAAGTGGAAAATTCACATTTGGTCTCATTGGGCGGAAAATTAATTTCACGCGATGCGTATTTAAATCATTTGGAAAAAGCCATTCAACAAGAGACCCACAGAGGCAAATGGTAATTTTTTTAATGGGGATTAAACCCTTTTTCAACTTTTCATTCTAACATGCAATGGCTGGACGTGAAAAAGAAATCTTAGAACTTATTTCCGTTTCAAAGACGCGAAACAAAGGTTATGAGATGCTTATTTCCGACTACCAGAAACCGCTTTATTTTTTTATTCGAAGAATGTTGTTGAATCACGAAGACACCAACGATGTGCTGCAAGACACGTTTGTTCGCGTCTTCAAAGGAATAGATAAGTTTCGTGGTGAATGTGCCCTGGGAACTTGGATGCACAGCATTGCATACCGAGAAGCACTAGGACACATAGATAGAAACAAGCGAATATTGAAAGGCGATTGGGATGGAATGGTTTTAGAAAATGTGAAGCAATTGCAGGAAGACGCACATTATTTAGGAGATGAGATGCAATTGAAATTACAAGCCATGGTGGCTGCACTTCCTGAAAAACAAAGAGCGGTTTTTGTGATGAAGTATTACGAAGAAAAAAAATACAACGAAATAGCAACGATAACCGGAACAAGCGTCGGCGCGCTGAAAGCCAGCTATCACCATGCCGTTGAAAAAATTAAACAAGGCATTCATTCCAATGAATGGATCAAAGAACGAATTGAAAATGGAAATCAAGAATAACGAATGGAACGTCCCTTCGGGTTATTTCGAAAAAAATAAAAAGGCATTGATGCCCGTTCGGAATTTTCCAAATAGAAATTGGATCCTTCTTTTAGCGGCGGCCTGTTTTATAGGTATAGGTTTATTTATTTGGCAAGGCGAAGGCATCGGGTCGAAACATCTTTCGACCAAACATCTTTCAATCGACATCGGGTCGAAACATCTTTCGACCATACATCTTTCGACCAAACACCTTTCGACCAAACATCTTTCGACCAAAGAAGATATTGCAGAGGATTTGAAAGAGATTCCAAAGGAAGAGTTGGTAGCCTATTTATTGGAAGAAGATTCAGAATTAATACAAAACATAGATTAAGAAGAAAATGAAAAAGACAATGATTCTTTTACTGTGCTTATGCACCTTGGGCGCTTATGCACAACCAGATCGCGATGAACCCAAGCGCGGGGAAAAAGTAGAAGCTCTGAAAAGAGCCTACATCACGAAGGAACTATCACTTACCGTCGTTGAAGCGGAAAAGTTTTGGCCCGTCTACAATGCACACGAGGAAACGCAAAAGACACATCGCAAGGAAATGAAAAAGGTGATGGATCAGATGGAAAGTGTAGGTGAAAATCAGAAAGCATTCGAATCGCTGAACAACGAAATTTCAGCGCTTCGTGTCAAAGAAGTGGAAGAGGATTCGAACTTCATGATAGCCTGCAGCAAAGTAATCGGTGTTCAGAAGACGTCGAAAATTCCGGGAGTAGAGAGAGAGTTTCATAAAATGCTGTTGGAGGAAGTTGGAAAGAAAGGTGACCGTCCAGGTCCTCCTGAAGGTGGACGCCCACCTCATGGGCCGAGACATCCATAATTCTATTTTTTTATATTTGCCCCATGAAAAAATTCTTCAAAATTTTAGGGATAGTTGTAGGATCAATTGTTCTTCTTTATTTGATTGCATGTTTGTTCGGACCCAAAGAATTGAAGGTTACACGAAGCATCAGCATTAATGCTCCGGCAAACGAAGTGTTCGAGCAGGTTGGCGATTTCAGCAATTGGAGCAAATGGTCTATGTGGAGTCAGCGTGATAAAAACATGCAAAGCACTTTTGCAGGAGACCCTATGATGGCCCATCACAAATGGGTTTGGAAGAGCACAGAAGGGAATGGTCAGCAAGAAATAATTTCCGTAATTCCGAATCAAGAAATTCGTTCTGAACTTTTGTTCGAAGGTTTTTCGGACCCAAACAAAAGTACGTTTGTTTTCAAAGAGTCTGGATCCTCTGGAGATTTGTCAGTTCCCTGCGCCAACTGCACCACTGAGGTTTCATGGACCATGGATATGGGAAAAATTCCGTTTATGTTTAGAGGTATGATGTTCTTGTTTCAGGGCAGTTTAATCAGCGACTTCGAAGGTGGTTTAGCAAACCTGAAGGGGGTTTGCGAAAACTGATGAAAATCTTTTCCTAAAGATGACTTTGGTGTTAAATTAGCAACACCTAAACGAAGTCCTATGAGAGCGAAGTCTATCTTGTTTTTAGTTTTTGTTTTTTCTTTTGTTTCATTTAAAGCTCAAGAGCATTCTGTTGCAAGACAGTGGAACGAGGTAGTTATTCAGGCTATAAGAAACGACAATGCAAGACCCCCCGTTCATGCTAGGAATTTATTTCACATCAGCGCTGCGATGTACGACGCGTGGGCGCTTTACGATGATACTGCAAAGACTTTCCTCATTGGTCAAAGTTTAAATGGGTTTAATGCTCCGTTTAACGGAATTACCGTCCCTTCCAACATTCAAAGCGCGCAAGAAAAAGCTATTTCTTATGCAACGTATCGATTACTGATTAATCGATATCAGTATTCTCCCAACTGGTCGAAT
>CALCNZ010000171.1 GCA_937897625.1 uncultured Flavobacteriales bacterium | reverse complement strand
ATACCGGCAACGTTCTTCACTTTGGGACTGTTCCTCTTGGTCATTAATGCATCTATGCTTTTGATAGCCGGAGAACTTGTAGACGGTTTCAAGATAGATGGATTTTGGACTGCGTTGTGGTTGTCGTTTGTGATTTCCATTACTCATCTGATTCTTGGCGGTAATACCAAGGTTGAGAGAATTAAGTAATTTTTTCTACGATGAAAAACAAAATATACACTATTCTTATTCTCGCGATTATCGCATTCCTTTGGCAAGCTCCACCAGTTGACGAATCAATGCATAAGTCTGCCGAGAATTCCGCCACTCTGAAAATTATATTTTTTATTTTTGAAACTACTTGGCTCAAGTTAACAGTGTCTTTGCTTCTAGGATTCATAGCTCTTAGACTTTCTAAAGGCTCTTCCGGCAAATAAGAAAAATATTCATTCAAAGTCATAAGGAAAAACTCATGATTGCAACACACAAAATAGACTCGATTCGTTTTGATCAAAATTTCATCTATCTTAACATTGATGGAAATAACATCAAAGTTGCGCTTGATTCACTTTCATTGAAATTGAAATCAGCCGACGAATATCAGCGGATGTTTTATAAAATCTCACCTTCTGGTTATGGCATTCACTGGCCCCTGATTGATGAGGACCTATCTATTGAAGGGATTCTGAAACTTCAATAAAGCAGTTGGGCGAATGTTGCGAAGCAACGATAGTCGGAGACGATTCGTGAAATAAAACATTTATTTAACGGCTGTTCGGGAAATAAGGTCCTTCTTTGCATGCGGGAAAAATTTGATTCCCTGTTATGCTGAAGAAAGTCAAGATATCTGTCTTAATGGCTGTGTACAACACGGATTTCGCTTACATTAAACGAGCGATTGATTCTGTGTTGAACCAAGACTTTCAGGATTTCGAATTGATTATTATCGACGACGGAGGGACGAACGAGAGTCGTGCGCAAATGCTTCAATATGCAGAGCAGCACGAGGATAAGATCATTTACGTTCGTCACAGCAATCGCGGTCAATCGAAATCGATTGACCGTGGAGTCTTGAATAGCATTGGTGAATTCATTACGATATTGGACAGCGACGATGAGTACAAGCCTCATCATTTGAGTTCTTGTCTAGAGAAAATCGAGTCGCTGGATTTGATTGCGTCGTTCACCGAAAACGTGGTGAACAATTCGGACGATTACTTCGTTCCGGATAAAGATGATCACACGCAATTGGTGCATTTAGACGACTGTATTTTATTCGGAACGTTATTCGGCCGCCGCGAAGTGTTTACTACCATTTGTTTGAGGAGTGGTTATGCTGCGGACGCTGATTTTTTCGAGCAGGCTGAAGCGAAATTCCGTGTGGAGAAGGTCGATCTTCGCTCGTATATTTATTATCGAAATATGCCGAACAGCATTAGCGCAACGGTGAAGAAACAAAACGCTTCGCTTTCGAATTCATGACGTCTTCGTTCAATTACACCCCGAGGTCTGAGAACATTGTTCTGGCTTGTCACATTGCCGGGGTGTACGATGTGAATCGCAGCACCACACTCGAACACGACCACTACGCCTTGGTTCAGGAATGGGCGGAAAGTATTCAAGCGCTAGGATTAAAAGGCGTTATTTTTCACAACAATTTTTCTGTAGACACGTGTGAAAAATATTCGAACGAGAATATCTCTTTCATTAAAATTGAATACAATGAAAAATGGAATCCGAATGTGTTTCGTTATTTCATCTATCGCGACTTCTTATTGAATTTCGCTTCAACCATAAAATCGGTTTTCGTTACCGATGTTTCAGATGTTGTAGTCATTCAGAATCCGTTTACTTCAAAACTGTTTCAAGAAAACCGCGACAAATTATTTTGCGGCGACGAACCGAAAGTGCTCAACAACGACTGGATGAACAACCACTCCACTCACTTGCGAAATCAGATTTCAGACTATGCTGAATATGAAAAGAAATTCGCAGAATCAACGTTGTTGAACTGCGGAATTATTGGCGGATCGCTCGATGTCATGCATGAATTTTTAAATGAGCTTTGTTTCATTCACGAGCATTTCAATGTAAACAATGAAACGGCTTATACGGGAGACATGGGCGCTTTCAATTACATTGCTCGTACCCACTTCAACAATAACCTCATTCATGGAGCGCCTGTGAATACGGTGTTTAAGGAATATGAGAGCGCGAGGGGAGATTGTTGGTTTCGGCACAAATAATTGAAAATCGGAGATTTTATTCCTACTGCGTAATTGGAAAATCGGAGATTTTATTCCTACTGCGTAATTGGAAAATCGAAGATTTTATTCCTACTGCGTAATTGGAAAATCGGAGATTTTATTCCTACTTCGTAATGGGAACGACATTGTTAGAACTACGTTGTGGGAACTTCGTTACAGATTATTAATCAATCTTGAAGGTTGCTTCGCAAGAAGTGCAATACCAATTCGTCTGCGTAACTTGAAAATTTCACTTGTTCTTCGGCGGTGGTAGTTACTTGATCTCCGTTCAATCTATTGATGAACGTTGCGCACACAACGGCAGCGGGAATGTTGGCACGATGACAGAATGCCGAAAAAGCAGTCGATTCCATTTCAATGTTTCGAACACCTAGCGCATGTGCTTGTTTTAAAAAATTCATTTTTTCTTCTTCGGTGTAAGGCGGAAGCAGCGCGCCATCCATACGACCCTGTCCTTCATAAAAATCGTCTGTCCCCATGGTTACTCCGAACTCGGCGCGGATATCTCCCTTCGACGCAAGAATAGATTCGGCTAATACGCGATGGATTCCTGTTGGATATTTTACCGTTTTTCCCAAACCAATTTGCTCGAGGTAGGGTTCTAATTTTCCGTTTAACACCGATTCGGAAACGATTACCGTACCGGGCTCGACGCCTAATCCGCCCGAGGTACCAATGCGAATGAATTGCACATTTTCGCAAGCAGCATACTCGATGAGCTTCGACAATTCGTGAAGAAAAATTAAAATGGAAGGTGCACCCATGCCGTGAGAGACGCAGATAACTGGACCAACTTTGTACAGCGAGCAACGCTCTGTTTTCCCAATGGGCTGAAGCCCTTCTGCAGAAATTTCTATGTTCAAGGTTGAAGCGACCTTCTCTGCAAAATCCTTTATTCGCAGGGCACTTCCCATCATGCAAACAAATTTCACATCGCCGAACAACCCCTTCAGATCTTGCGAAGAATCTAATCCCAAGTGGTACAAATAGTCTGTTTCAATGGCAATGAGGTTCGGATTTTTCATGGTATGAAATATGTTAAGCGAGTGAAGTTAATAAAACTTTAATCTTCCGAGTGCGGAAGAATTCCATTGTAAATTAGAATCGAAAATAAAAATCATGAGAACACCCCTTGCCTTGCTCCTTGCCATTGCTACTCAATCCATCATTGCTCAAACCACATTAAAAACAAATCCCAACGATTTCATTCCTTCGGGATATGTTTTCTTCAGCAGCGTTGAAGGCGACTTGAACAAAGACGGTGTTGCAGATAAAGTACTTCTGGTAAAAGGAACGGACAAGAAGAAGTTCGAGAAAAACGAATTCGGTGAGTTGGTCGATCGAAACAGAAGAGGAATTATTATTCTTTTTAAATCGAATAATCAATATGCCTTAGCACTGAAGAATTTAAATTGCTTTTCTTCTGAAAACGAAGACGGAGGCGTTTACTATGCGCCCGAACTTTCCATTGACATTAACAAAGGCAACCTCTACCTGCATTACGCCTACGGAAGAGAGGGCTATTGGAAATATACTTTTCAATATAGAAATTCAGATTTTTATTTAATTGGTTATGACTCTGTGATTGGCGGAGCCGTTGTTGAAAAGGAGACAAGCATCAACTTCCTTTCAAAGAAAAAACAAGAAAAGATCAACACCAATGAAAACGCGCAAGGCGGCGACGAAGTCTTCAAAGAGACCTGGACGAACATAACCTTAACTAAACGAGTAAAGCTCAGAGACATTCAAGACATCGATAATTTCGAAGAGTTGGATATGGGAATTAATTAACTACTTAGTGAGAACTATGTTGTTGGAACTACGTTGTGGGAATATGTTGTTGGAACTTCGTGGTTGAAAATCGTCGTAGACATTCGCGCAGCATTCCTCCGCTTATGCGGAGATTAACTCCTCTATTCACCGCAAAAAAATGCAGGGATAATTGCCCGTGCGGTGAAAAACACGTATTTTTACCGCATATATTGCGGTGGTAACTATGTACATACACGAAAGACAAAATTGGACAAACTTTGTTTGGGATAACGACAAGTTATCGCCCA
>CALCNZ010000170.1 GCA_937897625.1 uncultured Flavobacteriales bacterium | reverse complement strand
GCGCCGCCATGAAGAAGGCCAGCGAGACCTACCTCAAGGGCATCCTTGGCTACACGGAGGACGAGGTTGTTTCCAGCGACTTCATCCACGACACCCGCTCCAGCATCTTTGACGCGGGATCCGGCATCGAGCTGAACGACAAGTTCTTCAAGCTCGTTTCCTGGTACGACAACGAGTGGGGCTATTCCAATCGCTGCGTCGACCTGCTCCGCAAGATCAGCGCCTGAGCACCTGACGATCCCGAAGGCAGGAAACCGGGCTAGCCCGCGTCTCCTGCCTTCTTTCGTTCCCGGACCATTTCCAAACACACGACCATGGCAAAAAAAACCGTCAAAGACCTCGATCTGAAGGGCAAGCGCGTCTTCATCCGCGTCGATTTCAATGTTCCCCAGGACAAGCAGACCGGGGAGATCACCAACACCCAGCGCATCACGGCCGCCCTTCCCACGATCCAGCACGCCCTGGAGCAGGGAGCCTCGGTGATCCTCGCCAGCCACCTCGGCCGTCCCAACGGTGAACGCGTCGCCAAGTACTCTCTCAAGCCCGTTGCCGCGAAGCTCCAGGAACTGCTCGGCAAGCCGGTGACCTTCCTTGAGGACTGCGTCGGTTCCGAAGTGGAGGCCTCATGCGCCGCCCTCAAGCCGGGCGAAGTCGTCCTACTGGAGAACGTCCGCTTCCACATCGAGGAGGAGGGCAAGGCCAAGGACGCGGAGGGAAACAGCGTCAAGGCCGACCCCGCAAAGGTGGCCGCCTTCCGCGCCAGCCTCTCGAAACTCGCCGATGTCTATGTGAACGATGCCTTCGGCACGGCGCACAGAGCGCATGCATCAACGGCTGTTATTGCGAAGTTTTTTCCAACCGATGAATATTTCGGTTATTTAATGGAAGACGAAGTGAAGAGCATTGATCGTGTGTTGAATGGCAATGCTTCTCCGGTTACCGCTATCATTGGCGGAAGCAAAGTCAGCAGTAAGATTGCGATTTTAGAAAATTTAATGAATGCCGTAGACAACATCATCATAGGTGGAGGAATGGCGTTTACGTTTATCAAAGCCCAGCAGGGCAAGGTGGGCAGTTCATTGGTGGAAGACGACAAGTTAGACTTGGCGTTGGAGCTCATGGAAATGGCACGCAACAAGAATGTGAATTTGTATTTACCTACCGATGCGATTATTGCAGATGCCTTTGCGGCCAATGCGAATCACAAGGAGTGCAGCATTGCGAATATTCCTGCGGGATGGATGGGCTTAGACATTGGAGTGAAATCGCGCGAGCATTTCTCAACCATTATTGCTCAGTCGAAAACAGTCTTGTGGAACGGCCCCATGGGTGTGTTCGAGATGGAAGCCTTTGCAGCCGGCACTATTGCCGTAGCGAATGCCTTGGTTGAAGCCACGAAAAACGGATCATTCACACTTGTCGGCGGCGGCGATTCTGTAGCCGCAATTAATCAGTTTGGCTTAGCCAACGACGTCTCATACGTCAGCACCGGCGGCGGAGCTATGCTTGAATCTCTTGAAGGCATTGAATTGCCGGGGGTTGCTGCGATTACGAAGTAATTGCACCTTCGGGCTATGGAGTATAATTACCCTTCGGGTAGCACGAGATAATTACCCTTCGGGTGTAAGTTTAAGTAAATAGCCTGCGGCTGTGAGTAAAGAACAAATCTACTTAGGGCGAAGCCACTTACTTTAACTTACGCCCGAAGGGTTTTATTTTGAAAGACTTCCCCTCTCTTACCCTTTCTTAACTTCTCTTACCTAGAAAATAATCTTTCGCAGGACCTTGCATCGCACCTTGTTCAACACCTTTCCCTGAATAGTGATAAAAATCACCTCAACAAATCTCTACTCGCCTTAACACGCGAATAACACGAATGAAAGAAAAAAAGTATCTAACATTCTGTATGTGTGTCCTATTCGTTTTTTATGAATTTATTCTGAGTGGTTATTTGAAAATCCGCGTTAACAAATGGTTACAAAGTCTTACAGAGATTTCATATTGTCTTCATTTTGTTAAGTGTATCTAGGGTCAAATTTGCCCCCTCTTAAATACCTAAGCATTATGAAAACCCCGATGTCTGCTAAATTTTTGCAATTTCTTTTATTGCCACTTTTTGTATTTGTGTTGAATTTGGGATGGGGGCAGACGACGGTTACTTTAACATCTGGTTCTAGCTGGACGGTTCCAGCCAATGTATATAGTGTTAAGGTAGAATGCTGGGGTGGCGGCGGTTCGGGGGGAGGTGCAATAAGTGCAACTTCTGCAAACAGAGCTGGGGCTGGCGGGGGTGCTGGTGG
>CALCNZ010000169.1 GCA_937897625.1 uncultured Flavobacteriales bacterium | reverse complement strand
AAAAGATTTCGTTCAGGTGAACAGAAGCTCGGTGATTAACTTGAATTGCATTGAAGACATTGACATGGCAAGACAGATGATCAAAATGCCTTCCGCAGAAATTAGCATTGGTCGCAATTTCAAGGAATCTCTCTTGAATCGCTTAAACCTTATTTAAGGGCGAAAAATCTTTCGCCCTTCTCTTGGCGGAAATTTACGTGGTAATTAGGGCGAAATATTTTTCGCCCCTGTTAACGTTTTTGTTTAAACAATTCGAACTGCGAAGGCACATTTCTGGTTGGCCAGAAATTGTTGTTCAACTCTACGTCTGCGGTTTCCAGAAGTGGATCTAACGCAATGTTGGTTACCTTCTTTCCAAAGCGGAAGACTTTGTTCGCAACAGGTTCAGACATCTTCCAGATTTCAGCAGGAATGCGCTCAATTTGTTTCGTTCCGTCTTCAAACGTGAATTCGAAAATCAACGGCATGATTAATCCGCCAGCATTTTCTACACTCACTTCGTAGAAGTAGTTCGTTTCATTCAACAACTTTTGCTCCTCAGGAGTAAGCAACTTCTTGTACTCTTCGTATTTCTTTTCGTCTTCAGCAGAAACTGCATACGGATTGTCGTCGTTGTACTTGTCGCGAGTCTTTGGGTTTTGATCAACAATTGGAACAATGCCTTCTTGCTTGTCGCGGGTTAACGAAATGTCTGCAGGTTGTGCATCGGCTTTCGCTTTCAACAAAGCTTTTTCAACCTTTGGATCGTGTCCATTAATGGTGAATTCACGAACACTCTTCAAGTTCATGTCGCAATGCTCTGTGGTGTAAAACCACCCTCTCCAGAACCAATCCAAGTCAACGGCACTTGCGTCCTCCATGCTGCGGAAGAAATCGTCTGGGGTAGGGTGTCTGAACGCCCATCTTCTGCAATATTCCTTGAACGCATAGTCGAACAACTCACGTCCCATAATAGTCTCGCGCAAAATGTTCAATCCGGTTGCAGGCTTGCCGTAAGCGTTGTTTCCAAATTGATAAATGCTTTCAGAGTTCGTCATAATCGGAGACATCTTCGTTTTATCTCCTTTCATATAGTCTACAATGTTTCTTGCTGGTCCGCGACGAATCGGGAATTCACGGTCCCATTCTTTTTCGGCCAAGTATTCGCAGAAGGTGTTCAATCCTTCGTCCATCCATGTCCATTGGCGCTCGTCGCTATTGATGATCATCGGGAAGAAGTTGTGTCCCACTTCATGAATAATTACCGATAACATCCCAACTTTTGTTCCCTCGCTATATGTTCCGTCTGGTTCAGGTCTTCCACCATTGAAGCAGATCATAGGGTATTCCATGCCAATCCATTTCGAGTGAACGCTAATGGCAGAT
>CALCNZ010000168.1 GCA_937897625.1 uncultured Flavobacteriales bacterium | reverse complement strand
TTCACTAATGAAAATTGCATTGTTGGGGTACGGAAAAATGGGTAAGGCCATTGAGGCTTTGCTTTCTGAATACGGACATACCTGCGCTGGGAAATTCAATTCTGAAAATCCGGCTACCGTTGAAAAACTGAGTCAAGCCGATGTTGCCATTGAATTCAGCACACCCGAACAATGTTCGAAAAACATTGCCTTGTGTTTCGAAGCCCATGTGCCCGTGGTGGTTGGAACAACCGCCTGGTATGATCACTACGAAAATGTTGTTTCCAAAATGAATTCATCCAACGCTTTGTTGGCTGCGACGAATTTTAGTATTGGGGTTCAAATAACCTTCCACCTGAACAAAGAACTGGCCCGTGTTATGTCGAAATTCCCGGAGTACACGGCGAGTATCGAAGAGATTCATCACACCGCGAAGCTCGACAAACCAAGCGGAACAGCCATTACGCTTGCGGAAGGGATTCTTCAATCGAATGAGCAACTCAATGGTTGGATGCTTTCAGAAAATAAAACAGAAAAAAACAAGTTGGGCATTCACGCGGAACGCTTACCCGATGTTCCAGGAACCCATACTGTTCGATATACCAGTGAAATTGACACGATAGAATTGAAGCACGAAGCACACAGTAGAAAAGGATTTGCGGCAGGTGCTATTCGCGCTGCGGAATTTCTTCATGGAAAGTCGGGCGTGTTTACCATGAAAGATGTCTTGAATTTGTAACTTAGCCTCACTAATTATTAGAAAATGAATCTTATTCCTTGGATATTACTGTTTTTGCTCATCGCAATTCAATGCGCGACCACGCCTGCTTTAATGAAAAGAAGCGGATTGGAATTCAAGCTTCCGGGCTTTATTCCCGTGTTGCATTTCCTTCCGTTATTAAAAATAATTGGCAGACCTTGGTACTGGTTCTTGTTGCTATTAGTGCCAGGCGTAAACTTAATTATGCTGGTTATTGTAAATGTTGAAGTTGGAATTGTTTTCAACCAAAGATCTAGCAAAGACCAATGGAAATTCGGAGCCTTGCCATGGTACGCGCTTTATGAATTGGCCTTCAAAAAGAAGGAAGAAAAATACGTAGGTCCTCGCAACTGGAAAGAGAAGAAGAAAAGTTGGGGTCGCGAATGGGGTGAAGCCATTTTGTTCGCAGTTGTTGCTGCAAGTATTATTCGTTCATTCACTTTTGAAGCCTTCACCATTCCTACTCCATCTATGGAAGCGAGCATGAAAGTGGGAGACTATTTGTTTGTAGATAAGTTCACTTACGGTACGCGTTTGCCCATGACTCCCGTTTCTATTCCGTTCTTCCACAATGCCATTCCCGGCGGATTGACGAACAGTTATTTAGACTGGTTCAGCCTGCCTTATATGCGCACGCCAGGATTCGGAAAAGTAGAACGTTTTGATCCGGTGGTATTCAACTTCCCAAATGGAGATACGGTCTTGGTTGATCCGTATTATGTTGGACACAATTATTATGAAATCCTGCGCAATGAAGCTATTGCGATGGCGGGAAACAATGTTGAATTGTATTTGTCTGACAAAGCCAAATATGAAGCAATGGCTCGAAACAATTTCAATGAGAAAAA
>CALCNZ010000167.1 GCA_937897625.1 uncultured Flavobacteriales bacterium | reverse complement strand
ACGTGTGCTCTTCCGATCTATAAGGATAAGACCTTTGTTGTACTTGCTCTCAGCAGAACCGCTTTCATTGAACAACTTCATAGCTCCTTTGCGATCTCCGCTCAAGCGAACTGCAACACAGTGGTTGTTTGCAGTCTCAGCGTTCTTCTTCAATCCATATGCTTTTTCGAATTGCTTAGCAGCATCTGCAGACTTATTCATTCCGTAATAAACAACACCTAAGTTGTTTGCAGCGCGATAATCTCCGTTTGCTTTTCCTTCAGCCTCTTTGTAGATTGCTGCCTTTACGTTTGCGTCTTCGATTAAAGAAGCCGCCTTCAATAATTCTTCGTAGTTCAATACTGAAGCGTTTGATTTTCCTAAAGAAATTAATTCAGCATCTGTGTATCCATTCTCTGTGTAGTAAACACGAATAACGCAACGACGAAGCGATGGGAAAATCAAATCTTTGATTTCAGTGTAGGTCTTAGAGATGTTTTTGATTTCAGTTTCTCTTTCAGTTAAGTCAGTCGTTCTTTGAAGAATACGAACGATAATGTCGCGGTCTCCGATTGCCGATTTCTCCATAGCTGCTTTGAAACCATCCCAGTCTTCACCTTTAGGATTTTCTTTTACCAATGATCCGTAAAGAACATCAAGCTTTGATTTTTTCAATACTTCAGCCATTACTTTATTTCCTGACTTTGCACGATCAACCGCAAGATTGTCGTTCAATAAAATTTCACCTTCTGGAGAAGCATACGATTGCAATTCGATTTGAGTAACAACCATTTTAGGGTTGGTGCTGATTGAAGTTAACAACGCTTGTAATTCAGCAATGTCAGCATCTTTCATTTCAGCCGGCTTCAATACAGATGAGTTCAAATCGAAGTTAACGATAGCTTCAAAAGTCTTATCTGTAGAACGAACCAACGCATCTTTCGAACCAATAACTTTGTCATCGCTCTTCATTAAGTAAGGAGTCGTGATCACACCTTTCGCAATTTCAACAGCAGGGAAAGAAGCAGTTTTGCTTCCCTTCGCACCCTTGAGACGCAATTCTAATTTCGATGACTGCATTCCTGCAGAATATGGAAGCGTTGCAGTGTATTTGAAGCTTTTTCCTGTTTTGAAAGGAATTACCTCACCGTTTCCAGTTGCTTTTTCTCCTTTGAATTCTTGCACTTTGTAAGTTGCTTCTCCACCGTTCCAAACAATAGCTGGAGTAGCTTGCGCAGAAACAGATTTAGCAAAATATTTTTCAGGGAATTTACCTGTAATAGTAACTTTTACAGAGTCACCGTGAACTTCCAATGGGCTTGGTTCCACTTTGAAGTTAAGTTCTTCCATGTGTTTTTGCATTGAGCCAAGACCGGCACAACCTTGAAAAAGAAGAGTAACCGCTGTTAACGCAACTACTACCGACGAAAATCCTTTTTTCATTTTTTCAGCTTATTTATAATGGGCACAAATTTACAATCAATTATTCAGTCTACAATACTCAAATTCAAATTATTGTTGAACCACACCCATGGCACAAAATTTTTCAATTCGTTGCTGCGTGCGTTCTTCAACACCTAATTTCTCTAATTCATTCAAAGCACTGATTATGGCTTCCTTCAAATGCTGCGTTGCGGCTTCTGGATTGTTATGCGCTCCCCCAAGTGGTTCACGAATAATTCCATCTACCAATTTATTCGCAAACATATCGTCTGCTGTGAGTTTCAGAGCAGAAGCAGCTTCCATCTTATGATCAGTGTTTCTCCATAAAATGGTCGAACAAGACTCAGGTGAAATCACAGAGTACCACGTATTCTCCAGCATTAAGACACGGTCTCCAATACCAATTCCTAATGCTCCGCCTGAGGCCCCTTCACCAATAATGATGCAGATTACAGGAACTTTCAAGCGCATCATTTCAAATAAATTTCTTGCGATCGCTTCCCCTTGTCCGCGTTCTTCCGCTTCTAATCCCGGAAATGCACCAGGCGTATCGATGAGCGTTACTATAGGTTTATTGAACTTTTCGGCCAGCTTCATTAAACGCAAAGCCTTGCGGTATCCTTCTGGATTGGCCATACCGAAATTACGGTAGCTACGCATCTTGGTGTTCGCTCCTTTTTGCTGACCAATGAACATAATGCTTCTTCCGTCAATGGAACCGAATCCACCAATCATGGCTTTATCGTCCTTCACGGTGCGATCACCGTGCTGTTCAACCCAAGTCCCTTCAGTCATTGTTTCAATGTATTGAAGGGTATACGGTCTTTCCGGGTGACGGCTTACCAACACACGCTGCCATGGGGTAAGGTTTGAATAAATTTCGTTGGTCTTTTCAATGACAGCGCGCTCTAAGTCTTCAATAGCTGCATGCACATCTACCCCATTCTTCTTTTCGCTCTCTCTTAACTTCTCAATTTGCTGACGAAGCTCTTTAATCGGGGATTCAAATTCTAAATAAATTTCCATAGTTTCAGTTTGGGAAAGCAAAAATACACATAAGTGCTATGACTTGTGCTTGATAAATTCAAGGAACTTTTTCAAGGCCTGCGCTCTGTGACTTAACAATTTCTTTTCTTGAATGGTCATTTCTGCAAAGGTTCGCGAATTCCCTTCCGGATGAAAGATTCCGTCGTAGCCAAAACCATCGGCACCGCGAATTTCAATGCCTAACTTCCCTTTCACAATCCCTTCGAAATAATGCGTTCCTTCCGTTGTACAATAACAGAATACCGATCTGAATTGCGCATTCCTGTTGGTCTGCCCTTTCATTTCATTCAACACCTTTTCAATGTTTCGTTGGTTTGAGCGCGGCTCTCCTGCATAAATAGCTGAATCAACGCCTGGCCTTCCTTGAAGGGATTCTATTTCCAATCCGGTGTCATCTGAAAAACATGCCAACCCCGTCTTTTCAAAAACGAAGCGAGCTTTTTGTTCAGCATTGCCCTCCAATGTGCGTGTCGTTTCTGGGATTTCGTCGTTCACACCAACGTCGCGCATAGAAACCACCTCAATTCCAATTGGCAATGCCGCCTGAATCTCTTGCAATTTATTTTTATTTCCTGAGGCGAAAACAATCTTCATAATTCTCGAATGATTTTACCGCTAGCGGTTCGATTAAACTTCGGTTTCAATATGATTTCTCTAGGCTTTCGAATCCCTAAATTCAATTCATTTATTTTTTCTGATTGGAAGTCCGAAGTATCTCCTTCAACAACCAACACGACCTTTTGTCCGAGCACTTCGTCTTGACTTGAAGTGATATAAAAAGGTTGAAGAATGACTGTAGAAAGAAGATGTTCAATTTCTTCCGGAAATATTTTCACTCCTCCAGAAATAATCACATTGTCCAATCTTCCTTTCACCACAAATCCACCTTCCACAAATTCAACAATATCATTTGTTTCGAAAGCGGGAAGTTCCAACCAAGCGTCTTCAACAATTAGATTATCATTCAATCCTTTTAAAAAAGTCACACCCTTCAATGCCTGAAACGAAATTCCATTATTCACTTTCCGCATGGCGACATGTGTAAGAGTCTCTGTCATTCCATATCCTTCCCACACTTCAGAATTTACCTTTTTCAAAAGCACTTGCGCTCTTTCAGAAAGGGGACCGCCGCCCAGAAGAACGTGTTGAATTTCATTCAAAGAATCTGAAGAAGATTCAAGCATGCTCGACACTTGCTGAGAAGTGAACGCTGCAAAATCGAAATGCTTTTCAATGCTTGGTGAAGACGATGGTGTCTGCCAAGTCAAGTTCCAATTCAATATGATTGAACGAAGTGCCATCATTTTTCCAGCAACATAAATTGGAGGCAAGGCACAAAAAACTTCTGCGTTTTTGTTTAAGTTGAAGAAAGACGCTGTTCGTTGCGCAGAACGAATGACCTGATCTTTCGAAAATTTTATTTCCTTTGGAGTGCCCGTGGAACCTGATGTTTGAAACGAAATGAAATCTGAACTTTGCCATTCTTTTTCAATTTCGGCGTAGGCCGAAATCATATCTCTTCCAGATTGAGTTTCGTTAATCATGATTCAATTGGAATTAAAAGTTCTCCTTCTACTTTCCATTTGGGTTCGCTGTTGTTGCTGAATAAACTTCCTGTACCCAAACCTTGAACACCTTCCAACTTCATTTTACATACCCAATTCGCAAGATGATTCAACCCAACATTGCTTTCCAACGAAGAGGTGATCCAAAATCCTATCGCCTGCTTATCGGCCCAAGACTTCCACTTCTCAGCAGCTGCATATCCGCCGTGCAAAGAGGGTTTCACGACCAAGTAAGCAGGTTTTCCGTATTGCAAATATGGTTCGAAGTCTATTGAAGTCTTTCCAATTAATTCCTCATCGAAGGCAATGGGAACAGCCGATTCAGCGCACAACTTGAACATCGTCTCTAATTGACCCGCCTTTATTGGTTGCTCAATGCTGTGTAATTTGAATTCCGAAAGTTGCTCTAATTTACGCAATGCTTCTTCCGCGTGAAAAGCACCGTTGGCATCTACCCGAATGGTGAGCTCTTCTTCATTTCCCCAAGAGCGAATTTCACGAATCAAATTCAATTCATCGTTGAAATTCAAAGCTCCAATTTTCAACTTAATGCATCTACTTCCTTGGTCGAATTTCCTTCTCGCCTCCACGCGCATCGACTCAATATCATTCATCCAAATGAGTCCGTTGATTGAAATGTTCTTCAATTCATTTTTCGGAAGGAAGGGAAAATCTTTTTGTTTCGAATAGAATCCAGCCAGTGCCGCATCTAATGCGCATTGCACGGAAGAAACCGTTGAAGAAACTGAAGTGCTGTTTTCGATACGAGCAATTCGCTCCAACTCGAACAAAACCTCTTCCTTCGACTCTTTACTTAAACCCCACAGAGGAGCAACTTCGCCTTCCCCCCGAACATTTCCATTAAAATCGACTAACTGCAAAATCCAACTGTCGCGCGTAAACAAGACATCTCGACTCGTCTTTGCCGGTTTAACAAATTGAAGTTCGCGATGCGAATATCTCCAGTTCATTTCCTTGAACCTGAAATGTTCTTGAGGAGCCATTCCACTGGTGCTTTGTCCGTGACTTTTTTCTTCCACCAAAGAACTAGAAGAAAAGATGAAGCCAACATGGCTATTGAAGTTGGGATTAAAATGTAAATGGATTTAAACCAATAAATGCGTGCTTGGTTTCCTCCCTTCACCAATGACCAGAGAATACCTGTTTCCAAACAAACAAAAAAGTACAAGGTGTATTTTGAAGAAGAAAACCGATCAATCCAGCCAATAATTTTTGCTCCTGAAATTGTTTCATTCCATTTCTTACCAAAATAATTTATTGCGCTAACGGCCATTAATACAAGACCCGATTCAAATAGAACAAACGAAAAACTATGAAAACGAATACTCATCAGGTTATTCGAAAAAACATT
>CALCNZ010000166.1 GCA_937897625.1 uncultured Flavobacteriales bacterium | reverse complement strand
ATTTGCCAGCTGTTTATGAGTCTTTCGAAAATTTCACAAAAGAACAAGTGATTCAGCATTTCATTTCAACTGAATTCAATCGTTTCTTAGAGTATTACAAAAATGCACCAGACTTGAATGTCGATGCTTCTCGCGGCGATGCTCGTGGAGCAACTCCTGGAGTTGTGAAGATGTACATTAACGTTGGAAAAAAAGATCAATTTACTTTCAACACCCTGAAGACCTACATTGCTGAAGCCACTGGCATAAGTGAGCAAGAGATTCCATGGTCTGATTTGAAAGACACCTTCTCTTTGTTCGAAGTGCGCACTGCGTCTTACGACAAAGTATTGGAAGTATTCAACGCTGGTGTTAAATACCGCGGACGTTCTATTCGTGTTGAATCTCGTGGTAACCAAGAAGCGGGTATCGGACGTGTTCGCATGCGTGGCAACAAGAGCTACAGCGGCGGATACGAAAACCGTGGAAGTGGTGAACGCAGCTCAGGCGGAGGAGAAAGAAGTTCAGGAGGCGGATACAACCGTGATCGTGGGCCTCGCACTGGTGGATCGGATAGAAGCACTTCTGAGCGCAGCGGTGGCGAAAGACGTTCGGGCGGAGAAAGAAGTTCTGCGGGAAGTTCAGCAGGCAGTTCTAGCGGACGCGCAGGCGGATGGAAATTCAAAGAAGGTGGTGCTAAGAAAAAGAAGTACTAACTTTTAGATAAGACAACAAAAAAGGCCGCGAATGCGGCCTTTTTCATGAAAGAGTATTTTTTATTTTTGTTGTCCCTCTACAACAGTTCTGTCAGCGCTTAGTGCAGCCTTTTCGATGCGCATGCGTCCTTGGTCCAAACCAATAACAACAGTTGTTTCATCAACCTCAATTACCTTTCCGTGAATTCCACCAACGGTAACAATCTTGTCGCCAATTCCAATGCTGTCTTGAAACTTCTTCGCCTCTTTCGCCTTTTTCATTTGAGGGCGAATCATGAAGAAATACATAATAACAAACATTCCTCCCATCATCATTAACATGGGCATCATACTTTGTTCTGGTTGTTGTGCATCTAATAAAATCATTTTGTTTTCTATTTTAGGATGCAAATGTACTCAATTATTCCTGGTGAAGTGAACTACTTCAATCGTTCCATTGTCACTCCACCTTGACTTTCTTGCAAAGGCTGTCCTGAAACCTCACCCTTCAATTTTAAATAGTAGTCACGCGGTATTCCATTGGTAGCTACTTGAATGGTCTTTTCGATATTTCCAGAGAAACCCGCGCTATTGAATTCTACTGTAATAACTCCCGATTGTCCGGGAGCAATGGGTTCCTTTGGCCAATCTTTCAAAGTGGTGCATCCGCAACTTGGCGTGACCTGAGCAATTTGCAGCGCGGCATTACCCTTGTTCACAAATGAGTAACTGTGCATAATTTTTTCGCC
>CALCNZ010000165.1 GCA_937897625.1 uncultured Flavobacteriales bacterium | reverse complement strand
CTATTCCAACCACATGAAATAAATTCTCGCTAAAAACTGCACTGTGCCTCCCATTCCCACAACACACATCCAATACCCTTGCACGAAAGGGCAGTTGTAATTTTTCAATCAACCGCAAAATAAAAGCTCTGGCTTCTTCTCCTGATCTGTGTGCATATAATTCGCGGTAAAAGGGAGAATCGAACCACGATGCAAACCACTCCTTGGTGTTATCCATAACTAATTTTCGAAAACAAATATACTCGCTTAATTTTGCTTCAAAGAAATTTCTATCTTGCACACATGAATTCAATCGTTCGAGAAGCTTCTCCAAAATCGCCTTACGTACATTTCAACGCCGTTGGTGGTATTTTAGAATTGAAAGGAAGATCAATTCCTGAAAACGCATTAGACTTCTACAAGCCGCTTATCGAGTGGATGGGCGAATGGGTGAAAGCGAATCCCGCGAAAACAGAATTCCATGTTCATCTTGAATATTTCAATACGAGCAGTTCGAAATGTTTGCTGGATTTGTTCCGCAAACTAGAGCCTCTTGGCGACAATGCAACCGTGTTGTGGCATTACGAAGCAGACGACGAAGACATGTTGGAGGCCGGAGAAGATTACGAAGCTATCTTGTCTGTTCCTTTCCGTATGGTGAAGGTGTAAAGCTTCGCCAGCTTATTCATTCCATCGAACAACAAGACTACCAACAGTAGCAAAGACATTAGCCATATCACAACGGTATTGGCAATCGGTGTTTCCACATACTTTCCACTCTCCTTCCCTCCTATCCATTTCTTCGGTGCATAGAAATGCGATTTGAAAAACGAAGTTCCTGCATTCGGCAAGAAGTAAATCGGATTCGCTTTGCGCACCAATGCATTTTCAGTCACTACAATTTTCTTCACGTCGTTCTTCGCCGTGACAAATTCTTCCAACGATTCATTCGAATAATTGTCCATGTTGGCCTGATAAACTTTCTGCTTCTCTTCGGTATCCCTTAACGAAATGAGCCAATTCTCTTTCGCTTCGTTCAGATTGTTGTAGCGATCAATGAGGTTCGATTCATAAATACTCAAGACTCCCAGCAACGTATCTCTTGCAGCCATTCCGTTCGCAGCAATCTGCTCACTGGCCCATTTCATTTCCGAAGATCCGTCGGCGCGCTTCGCAAATTCATTCTTCATTAACTCAACACTTGTGGTTGAATTCGGCTTGTCCCAATTGTTCAATTGATTGCGCATTTCAACCACCCAAAAATCTTTTTCCCAAGTAAGCGATTTAAGTTGCACATCGGTTTCAAACACACGCGAAGTGAATTCATTGTTACAATACTGCTCCACCGCCAAAGCCTCGTAGGCCCAGCGACTGGCCATGGCGTTTCCTACCCACGACACCTCACCTTCGGTGACCATCGATTTGTGTAGTCTGTCGAAACGAACAATCACTCCGCTGAACAACAACTGGGGAATAATTAAAATTGGAATGAGAATGTAGATCACCTTCGCACTGTTGAAGGTGGCGCTAATGTTCAATCCTAGAACATTCGCGAAACAGGCTGTGCTGAAAAGAATGAGCCAATACGGCCAGAACATGCCGTGAATTTCAAGAATGGAATTTCCAATGAACACATACGATGCGGTTTGAATGGCCGAGATTAAAAACATCAATCCCACCTTCGAGAACAGGTAACTGTTCTTATTCAAACTCAAATATTTTTCTCGCTTCAGAATCTTCTTGTCCTTAATAATCTCTTCCGCGCTCACCGTTAATCCCATGAACAACGCTACCACAACTGTAATGAACAAGTATTGCGGTAAGTTCACGTTTTCACGAAAAACATAATTGTCTTTTTCAGAATACTTAATGAACCAACTGAGTAAGAACGCCAACAACGGCGCTTCCAACAGATTCACAATTAAGTATTGCTTATTGGTTATTTTGCCTAACACGTCGCGCAACAAGAACACCTGGAATTGTTTGAAGGCGTTGGGCAAATTGCTGGCAGCCAACTTTTTCTCAGACTCTTCATTCTGAACCTCTTCCTTCATGCGCGTGTCTTGTTCGGGCGCGCACATGACGTTGTAGAAGTTATTCCACTCTTGCGCTGTAATGCGTCGTTGCTGCGTTTCGTTTCCGTAATCGTCTAGCACCTTCGCTTCAATAATGTTGAAGAGTTGTTCCGGATTGACATTGCCGCAATGCGAACACCGACTCTCGTCTATGTTCACTTGATTCACCAATTTCTTGAAATAGAAAATGCTGTCAATCGGATTTCCATAATAGATAGGCATTCCGCCTTGATCTAGCAAAAGCAATTGATCGAATAAGTTGAAGATGTCGCTGCTAGGCTGATGAATAACCACGAAGATGAGCTTTCCGCGAAGCGTCAACTCCTTCAGCAAATCCATTATATTTTCTGAATCGCGACTGGAAAGTCCGCTTGTAGGTTCATCTACAAAAAGCACTTCGGGCTCGCGCATTAGCTCCAGCGCAATGTTCAAGCGCTTGCGCTGTCCACCGCTAATGGTCTTGTCTAGCACGTTCCCAACGCGAAGATCTTTGCACTCTGAAAGTCCAACATCTTGCAGCGTTCGCAAAACCATCTTTTGCAATTCCAACTTCGACTTGCCTTTAAAAAGCAGTTGCGCATTGAAATACAAATTCTGAAACACCGTAAGCTCTTCTATGAGAATATCGTCTTGCGAAACATACCCCATGAGGTGTTTCATCGATTTCTTTTTATCGAAAATACTTTTTCCGTTAATGAGCACATCGCCGTATTTCGGACGGGTGTTGCCGTTAAGAATATTGAGCAGTGTAGATTTTCCAGATCCACTTCCACCCATGATACCAATTAAATTTCCGGAAGAAGCTCTGAAACGTAGGGTTTCCAATGCTTTTTTTCCATTTGGAAAATCATGAGAGATGGCATTGCAAAGAAAATCTATTCCATCTAAATGTTCTGAAGCCAAGAACGAATGCAGCACATCGCTGTAGAAAACAGGCTTGCTCTTCGCGCTACGAATGGCAGATCCTGAAGAAAACGCATAAACTGAATTCGGGGTAATTGAACTTCCGTTCAGCTTCAGCTCGTCTGTTCCTAAGTAGCGAAAGAAAAACAAATTCTCTTCCGGTATGCGGAAGAAGATGAGCTCTCCGGAAGGCAAATGACTGTGTTCTTGTCCGTCTCCATTGCGCATGCAGAAGAAATAATCGGAAGATTCAATTTCTTTGGAATGCACAAAATGGATAATGGCCATACGCATTTTTTCATCGATGTGAAACGCATCGGCCACGGTGTATAAGAACTCGAGGTCTTGTTGTGTGTGTTCTTGTGAGGTGAAAACGAATTCAACCAAACGAACAAAAACCATGAAGCGCTCGTGGTGATTCAGCGAAGTATGAATCTCTTCACAAAGTCGCAGCACCTTCACGCTGGTCATGGCGGTATGCTTTTCTGCATTCGCGCGTGGTTTGTGATACAGGGCTACGTATTTCTTGTAATCTTCAAGAAAATCTTGAATCTGCTGCTGACTCAACCGATTCCCCAAGAATAGCGAAACCACTTCAAACCCATTGGTTTTCTTATCGCCCGAAATAATGGCGAACAGTTTCAGAAGTGCTTGTAAAATCGAAGAGTTCATAGTTGTTTCAAGATGCAAGAAAGGCATTTTGGGGGAATGAAGGAATGAGGGGAAGTGGAAGTTTTCAACCTGTTTGAACTCACAAATTACTTTGTGATCAATCACCTTTGGTGATCAATCCTACGGATCAATTGCTATGCAATCAATCTCCTATGGTGATAAATCCTTCGGATCAATTGCTATGCAGTCAATCTCCTATGGTGATAAATCCTTCGGATCAATTGCTATGCAATCAATCGCTTCGCGATCAATCGTTCCGATAATTCTCATGACTGAACTGCTATTTTTCTTTAAAGATTATGATCACGAAGAGATTGAACCGTAGGTTTGATTGCGAAGCAATTGATCACGAAGAGATTGAACCTAGGTTTGATTGCGAAGCAATTGATCACGAAGTGATTGAACCTAGGTTTGATTGCGAAGCAATTGATCACGAAGTGATTGATCCGTAGGATTGATTGCAACTAGTTGCAATTGCCGTTGTAATCATAACACCCCTTCCAATCCCCACTGTTATTTCCGGAAATATCTGGACCGAAGGTGAAAGGGAAACCGATCATGCGTGGTGAGTCTTGGTTCACGCGGAAGTTTCCGTTGGCGTAATCGCAGAAATAAGGGTTTTGGTTGTTCACCATGCTTTCCCAAACGTTACCGTCGTCTGAGACGTCAACGTCGGTGTCTACTAAGCAGTATTTGAATTGCACTTGCTGAAGTTCAGGATCTTTGAGGTCTACCACGAATTCACTGAAGTCGCTGAGGGTGGCGTTGTTTCCCCACATGATGCAATTGCGGAAAAGGCAATTGGTGAGGGTTCTGGTTTGAATGTTCTGATTAATGTCTTCGTAATAGTTCGTTAGATAGAATGCTGGAGCGGTGCGGTTGCCGTTGTTCCAATAGTTCGCGAAAGTGCAATTGTCGAACTGATAAGTCCCGCCAACGCTCAAGTTCGCGCAGCTTTCAGCGCAGTTGGTTACTAGCAAATTATTTCCATAAATGGAAGAACCTTGTGCGAATAATCCCACTCCCGACATGTTATCGATCTTCGTGTTGGTAACAGAAAGTGCGAATCCGGTTGCGCTTGTATTTCCAAGCGTGTCTACCTGAATACCCATTCCTCCGTTTTTGAGAATCGCGTAGTTGATGGAACTTGAGTTGCACTGATACAACCAAATTCCTCCGCGGGTAACGGAATAGATTCCCGGTCCTACTCCGGTTTCAATTTGCACATCGTACTGAATGCCCCATTGTCCGGGCAGAGTGGCGTAGTCGGCTTCTAGCCTATCTCCTTCGAAGACCACTTCGTTGTTCAAGCTTCCTTGAATATTCAACGAGCCTTTGTAGACGAAGAGTCCAGATTTCGCATGGACATATACGTGTGTTCCTTCATTAATGGTAAGGTTGCAACCTTCGTCTACCGCGACAATTCCGTAGATGACATGCGGTTTGTCGTTGTTCCAGATGTCTCCGCAAGGCAAAACATAGAGTTCGTTCTGCGTGGTTCCTCCGTGGAAGTAAGCATCTTGTCCCCAAGCCGCCAACTGCACCACTTGGTGATTCCCGTTGGTGTTGAATAAGATTTGATCTTCAATGACGTACGGTGTGTTCGAGTTGGTTGGATCTACGGTGACTTCAACAAAAATGAAAAGGCTGTCTCCGGCTTCCAGGAATATATTTTCAAAGTGCGTTCCGTTATCTCCGTTTACATTTATACGAAACTGAGAGTTCGCTCCTCCCGCCAAATCTATGGTTCCAATCTGAATGGCTTGCGCGTTGTTGTTATACATCTTTACAATTTTAGTAACACTACCAATGGTGGTGAAGACTGTATCGAAAAGCAAGGTATCGGTCGAGAACTCAATCTTCGCAGATGAGTCGGTCGTAATCTCGTCGCGTCTGCATGAAGAGACGAAAACGATAACTGCGGTGATTAGAAAAAAGAAGAGGCTTTTTTTCATGAGGCAAAGATGGTTCAAGGAACGAGTATTCGCAAGTGATATTGCCTCTTATTCCGCGAAGCGGATAAGTCCCTTCGGGATGCATCCACAACGTGGATCAGTCCGCAGAGCGGATAAGTCCTGAAAGGATAAGTCCCGTTGGGATACATCCACGCGTGGATCAGTCCGCAAAGCGGATAAGTCCTGAAAGGATAAGTCCCGTTGGGATTCATCCACAACGTGGATCAGGCTGCAGATCGGATTTCTTCTATCAGTTTAAAAACTCATCAAAGTACATACCCATCATTGCTTGAAGCAAGTTCATTGTTGTTGATTTGGGTTGTTTTTTTAATTGAATTCTAATTTCAAAATTGAAATGCTCTCAATCTTTTCATTTCGAAATCATCTTGTAAAATGAAAACTTCGTGGATCCATTAACCTCCATTGATCATCAAACACGAATGGAGTTAAGCTTAGAACATAATGCTTGCGACCTATGGAAAAATACAACTTCATATCGGCACGAGTATGTGCCTGTGGATCAACTTCAAAATCTATAGAAGCCGGCCATAAAACTTCCATGTCGGGCCTGTCAAACTTTGGAATTATATAATTGTAAGTAATGCTATCTAAAATCGCTTTTGACCAATTTATCTTTCCTAGATCTTGTATTTCCTCATTAAAATTTAATATGAATTCATTTCTCAATTGATTGTATACTTCAGCAGAGATACTTTCTTGCTCTACTCTTTTCA